>NZ_CAKJTM010000029.1:0-20526 GCF_917627345.1 Protofrankia sp. CiP3
ACTTGATCATGGCTGTGACCTGCGGTGATTCCGTCTTTGTGATCCGCTATGGAAGATCGTTCAGGGTGTGCGGGCTCAGCGCGGGCTCAAGCCGCACGATCGTGTTTGATCGGAGATCGTGCGGGCTCAAAACATTGATCAATATGGTGACGTTCTGTGTCCGCCTGCGGGTTGACCGCACGTCGTTCTGGGTCCCCTGTGGGCTGGAGGGTTCCCACGTTTGTAGACAACGGACCTGAAGCCACTGTCCACGAACGTGGAAACCCTCCAGTCGACGCCGAGGCGCCCCTGATGGTCAAACCGGGCGGGAGGCGGAGACTTCCCCGGCCCGCGCGGGTCCAAGCAGGGTACGTACCAGGGCACGATTCGCGACGGCGAGGCAGCGCACCACCCAGGGCGTGACGAAGAGCACCGACAGGCAGAACAGCAGCGCCAAGAGGGGGTTGACCCGGGAAAAAGACCAAGGCCCGACCCCCCACAGGAGCCCGACCCCCTCGGCGACCAACCCGCCGGGGAGGACGATGATCAGCAGGTAGAGAATCAGGTAGAGACTCCTCCGCCATGCGGACGGGTCCGTCAGCCTGACCCGCACCGTGCCGAGTACGCCGCTTCTGCGGCCCGGCGGCGGCGGGGCGCTCACGTGCTCGTGGAGCAGCACCGCCGCGCGGCCCCGCTCCACCATGCCGACCCAGCCGGCGGCGAGCGACAACGTGGCGAGGACGACGCACAGCCCGGCGATCCCTACCAGGGGGTTGAGCAGGAGATGGGCCGTCTCCCGCCAGGTCCGCACTGTGAACGGCGCCGACAGCACAGACCACGTGACACCGCGTCGTCCCGGTGTCGCGACCGGCTGCCGGGGGGCGATGCCGGCCCGCGCCGTACCCTCTCCCGGTCGTGGCGTGGGGGGCGGAAGGGCAGGGGGCGGCGCTGCCACCGGGGGGACGTCTGCCTCCTGATGGCGCTCGGCCCGGGTGGGTTCGCGTCCACCGGGCGGCGCCGTGCTCATAGGCGCCGTGTTCGTGGTGGCCGCGGCGGCGGGGACCTGGCCGGTGGTGGACCCGCCGGCCGGCGGTGGAGGCGGCGCGGGTGGCAGAGATGCGGGGGGCGGTGGGGACGGTTGCGGCAGCCGGGGGACGAGATCGACGCCGATGGTGATGATGGCCTCGCCGACGGGTCCCCGCACCTCGACGCCGCCGTGGTGCGCGCCGACTCCGGCGGTGTCGATCGAGACGTCGAGCCCGTCGGCCGTCACGTCCACGCGGATCCAGTCGTCCGAGGGATGCGGCGTGCAGACGCGGGCGAGGGGCGGGCCGAGTAGCCGGACCGTGTGGTGCGGCGGTGGCGCACCCTGCTCGACACGCCCGAAATGCAGCTCGGTCTCAGCGACACGCAGCACGGCCTCGCCCAGGGCCGCCTTCGCTTGCTCGGCGACGGTCCGGATGTCGGTGCGGGCCGTGTCGACCAGCGCCTCGCGGGCGCCTAATGCTGCTTCCTGGTCGTCGCCAGCCAGCCGCGACCGTAGCTCACTGATCGCGCCGAGGCGGGTGTAGGTGTTCTGGTCGGTCCTCGCGGCCTCCAGGTGCGGGGGAATCGGCAGCGGGCTGAGTCGTTTGCGCCGGCTGCGGGCCAGGTACAGCTCTCCCTGCATCTCGACGTCACGGCTCGGCGTCTGGTGCGGGTTCTGGTGGCGGACCCGGTCGAAGACGTAGTCGTAGAGCTCGTTGAGTGAGACCCAGCCGTCCTCGTCGCGGTCCGCGTCGCCGGTGGCCAGCCCCTCGACCACGGCTGCGGTGAATACCGAGGGCCGGCGGCTGTGGTCGTCGGCGAGCGTGTTGTCCTCGAAGGCGTACTCCGTCGAGCTGGACGCTGTGATCACCGCCCGTCCGCGCCCACCGCCCAGCTTCCCGGCGGGGAAGCTGTCCAGCACGTGGACGTCCCCGGACGCCCGCACGGTCACCCCGCGGGCGAAGGCGCCGCCATAGCAACAGTCCAGCAACAGCACGATGCTGCGCGAGCGGCTCGCGCGCATGCAGCGCTGGACGAAGTCCGCCGGGACCGCGGTGGAGCCGAGCCGGGTTGGCCGGGTGTTGCGCGCGGCGAGGAACAACTCCCCCGACTCGCTTTTCAGCCCGTGACACGAGAAGTGCAGCAGGATGACGTCCTCGGGGCGGCTCTCCGCGAAGACGTCCTCGATTTCTTGCTGCACCACGTGCGCCGGCTCGTTGCGGACCACGCGGACATCGAAAGCGCCGATCTGTGGATCGCCGAGTACCCTGCCGAGCGCTTCCGCGTCCGCCGCCGGGGCGCGCAGTCGCTTCATTCCTTCGTGTTCGTACTCGTCATTCGCGACGATCAACGCTCTCCGTCGGCCTGTCACCGCTCACTCATTTGGGGCGTGCCGGCTGACGAACACGTCGATCAGCCGGGTCTGGTCCCTCGCCGTCGCTGCGGACAGCTCCAGCACGTCACCGTCGAGTTCCAGGCGTACCGCCCGCGGTGGCCCACCGCTGCGGGCCAGCCACTGCCTGACGGCTGCCGCGACCGACCGCAGACTCTCGGCGGAGCCGGCGAGACCGACCAGCAGGCCACCAACCGTGGCCACGTCGAAGGCTCTGGCGCCCGGGGGAGGCTCGCTGGCCCGCAGCGCGGTCACACTCTCTACGCCGATCTGGAGGAGTTCCTCACGAAGGAAGCCGGTCAGTCTTTCCAACCGCTCCGCATCGGCGCCCTCCTCGACCAGCAGAAGACGTACCTCGCCCATCGCACCCCCTTTATCACCCTCAGCGTAGCGAACGCGTGCAGCTGTGAGGAGGTTGCCCTCGCCGCCGCAGAAACGGGATGTGCTCCGCGAAACTCGCCGGGGTAGCCAGAGCTGGCCCCGGGCTGTCGCCACGCGCACCCCAGTGACGCCCCCGGAGACCGGGTAGCCACCCGGCTCCCGAGGGCTGGCGGCGCAGTGTAGCGGCGGGCAGGGGGCGGCGCTGGTCGCGTCCGTCCGGCTGGGCTGAACGCGACGAATCCCAGCCGAAGACCGCATCACGCCCGGGGTTCGGGTGACGCCGCGCGGCCTTCGAGACGCGCACCGGCGGACCGCCGCAAAGAGGCAGCGGGCACCCGCCACCGGGGCCGTCCAGGCTCGCGACCGGTTGTACGCTCCGTATGATCGAAGATGAATTCTAAATAGCGAGAGAATAACTTCGAGGATTCTTCTTCCGTAGGACGTACGGAGGTTGAACCCGGATGGGACACGTGCGCACCGAGCGGTGGCACGATCTCGTAGTGACCATGCCGCGACGGTCAGTGCATCACGCCGCCTCCAATATCGTAGAAGCCAGCAGAGGCCATGATGGTCGCGACGGATGCCGGCCGCTACAGCGCTTCTCCCTGCACCACCCGCAGCACAGCCATCGTCTCGTCCAACTCCCTGACGGCCGGGGTGTCCGTCCACGGCTCCAGCTGCTGCCGTGTGTCCCGGAGGTGTATCGCAAGCCGGACCGACCGGTTACGAACCGCCAGTTCACTGGCCTGGCCCAGCGCGCGGGCCGCTTCCTCGATCTCACCGTGCTGGATGTGGGCACTGCCCAGGTCAACCATCGTCATGGCGAGGTTACGCACGGACAGCACCGGATCCAGGGTGGCGACCGAGGGCCCGATGATGGCCAGTGCCTCCGCCGGACGCTGCACGTGCAGCAGGCACTGGCCGCGGATGCTGGCGAGGAACGCCTCGTCGTACCAGTAGCTCAGCGACGGGCGATCGTCGCGCAGAGCCAGCGCGCCCGCGGCCCGGTCAAGCTCCGCCATGCAAGCGTCATACTCCCCGGCGGCGGCACAGGCACGGGCCGCCATGTCCCCGGTGTTGGCTTGTAGCGCCCGGTCTGGGGTACGCCACGCCCAGGCCACGGCAGCCGAAGCGTAGTCCACCGCCACGCGTGGGTGCCCCTGCCAGATGGCGGTCTGGGCTAGGTTACCCAGGATGAGGGCGCCGAGCTCGGTGTTGCGGGCCTCATGGGCGGCGGTGCGAGCCTCTTCGAAGTGCGGCACGGCCGCCTCGAAGTGGCCGAGATCGAAAATGAACCAGCCACTCACGCGGCACAGGCCGGCGTAGACGGACAGCAGTCGGGGGCGCAGGTCGGAAGGACAGCCCTCCAGAAGGTGCCGGGCGAGACGGCGTTGATCCAATACTGTCTGGATCGCGGCCCGCGGACCCAGGGCATCATCCTGGCGAAGAGCGCGGCGCAGGACTTCCTCGATATGCCCGATAATCACGGCGTCGACCCGCGACGGGGTGCCCAGCGCACCCAGCAGCCGGTCGGGTTCGACCACATCTGCGGTGGCCAGTAACGGCATGGCCGCCACGGTGGTCGCGGCCCGGCCTACAGAGAGCAGGAACTGGCGGCGTCTCACCGTGGTAGCCCAGGCGTGGAACAGACCCACAAAATCGTCATGGGCCAACTCCGTTGGCGGGACGGCCACGGGCCGGTCGCCGACAGGAAAGGTCGATGGCTCGCTCCAGGATTCCCCCCGTAAGGCGGCAATCACATCCTCTGGCCAGTGTAGGTCGCGCACCGCGTGGCCGTGCGGGGGCTGTTGGACCGCCGTGGGCTCGGGGACACGTGTGGTGGCGGGCAGCTGACGTGTGTCGGTGAGAGCAGTCGGCCACTGCGCCGTCCGGTGAGGACCCGGCATCCTGAACCACAGCAGCTGGTCCGGAATACGCAGACACGCGGCCCAGCGCATGAGCCTGGCCAGATCGGTGGGAGGCGGCCCGGCTTCGATACGGCTGAGCTGTGCCTGCGTGAGGTCCATCCAGCCGGCCACGGTTTCCTGACTCAACGGTATGCCGTGGTAAGGATGAGCGCGGTAGGCGGCAATGACATGACCCATATGCCAGGCATCAAAGGCGTCGCGGAGCTGGTCGGTGTCCCAGAACGCCTCCGGTACCACAGGGGCACCCAGAATACGGTCCTGGGCTGTGCGTTGACAGGGGCCGCACAGGCCGCCGGTATTGTCCCGGGCGAGACGGGTGCCGCAGCGGCAGTACCGACGCGTGGCATGGTCCATGGGGCGCTCCCGGATGGTTTCTCGACGGGACGGGGTTTCCGTGGTCTCGCAGTGTATCTATCACGATGGGTAATAGCGATACCCGCCATACGGACAGCGCATGATGCCGAAACGGGAGACGTTTTGCCGGGGCGTGACACAGACCGCCACGGTGGCATGGGCGTCCAGAACCGGATCGCCAGGAATGCACTCCCGGTTTCGGACGCCCACCGATACAGCGATGGATCATTTATGGCGGAGGGATTATGCCCGAGGAATACCGATGCGTAGAACGCCGCGCGGTGCGACCGTGCCCGCCCCGGCCGGGTGGATCGGAGGCGGACGGACCGGCAATGTTCCCGCCGGGTCTCAGCGGGCCGGCGCAGGTGGCCGCGGAACTGACGGTCCTGCAGGGCGGCGACCGGGACGACGAAACACCGGCGGATGCGGCGGATACGGGGCTGATGTCCCCGCTGCGTGTGGAGCTGGCCATCGGGGCGGCTGAGGTACAGGGGCGCACGGCCTGCGCGACGCTGGCGGCGGTGGCCGACCAGCTGCCCAGGGTGGAACCGCAGCACAGGATGATGTTAACGCAGCGGCTCCACACGGTGGCTGGGGAGCTGGAGCGGCTCGTAGCGTCCAGCGTGGCGATGACCGGGGCACGGGATACCGCCGAGCATGAGGCGGGTGGCCGGGAACAGCCGCACCCCGAGCGGCAGGGTGCCCGGGGTGCGGAGCCGGTAGCGCACCCCCTGGCCCGGGTCCGGGCGGCGCACGGCTGGTCCTACCAGCAGCTGGCGCGCCTGATTGCCCAGCAGGCCCGGCAGATGGGGGTGGCGAACATGGCGGCGGAGCGGCAGAAGATATGGCGCTGGGAACACAAGGGGGTCGTGCCGGATCAGCTGTCCCAGCGGGCGTTGGCCGCGCTGCTGGGAGTGCCAGCGGAGATCGTGGTAGCGCATCCGTGGCCAGCCTGGCTCCCGGTGGGAGAGGACCCCGTGGTGCTGCGCACGATGGAGGTCTCGGTGCTACGCACCCAGCTCCGGCTGGCGGTCCGGGCACTCGACGAGGCACAGGCCACGGGGGTGGAGTGGACCGTTCCCGCTGGTGTAGTCACTCGGTAGGAGGGTGCTGCTGATTTATAGTGGAGACACCTGATGGTACCTATCCCCGGGTGATGACATGCCGGCATGTCGTCCCGGAGGAGACGGGAAGGTTCCCCCTGTCGTGGACAGTGACCTTCAGGCCCGTTGTCTCCGACAGCGGCAGCCCTCTCCTCCGCTCTGGTAGTTTTCGCGCTGCGCAGGGGAGGGTGGTCTCCCGCGGGTCAGTGCACCGCCCGCCTCGCGTCGGGACTCTCCGCAGGGGGTTCGCATCGGGCTGTTGGGGCAGGTCGGGAGCCTGCCCGCTTGCGATCAAGATTGCCGAGCCCCCTGCTCCCAGCACGATGCGGGTGGTGCACTGGCCATCTGAATCCAAGCAGCCATTCCTTACCCCGGTGGGGGGTGGCCGTCATCAGCAGCGCCCGCGGGGTGTTCTTAGCGAGCAGTCGTCCGATCTGGTGGAAGCTGGTCGCGGTCGGGGTGAGCCTATGGGCCTCGTCGAACACCACGAGGTCCCAGCCGGCCTTATCCGGGCGGAGCGCTTCCTGCACGGCGGGGTTGACGGCGGCGAGTTCAAGCGAGAACACCCACAGGTCGTGACCGCTCACTGCGTCCTCGCGGATCGTGTTCGTCGTGAGCTGGCGCAGACCACCGCCGAAGAAACGCCCGAAGTCTGCAATCCACTTGCTGGCCAGGTTGGCCGGACACACGACGATCGCCCGGCGGACGAGCCCGAGACGCTGCATCTCCCGCAGGTAGAGCCCCGCCATGATCGTCTTTCCGGTGCCGGGCTCGTCCGCGAGCAGGAAACGCAGCTGAGGCTGGGGCAGCATCGCCCCATAGACGGCCGTGGTCTGGTGGGCATACGGCCGAAGCTGCGTCGAGGCGATCGCGCTGGACTCGGCGTTCGTCGCGGCCCCCGCCATCCAGCGAGTCCACATTCCGGCCAAGACCCGTGCCGAGTCCGCTCCCCCGTCAGCGATGATCGGTCGGACGACGTGCTGGTCTGCCGCGTAGACGACGATCTCATGCATGTCGCCCTGATCGTCTATCAGGAACAGCGTCCAGGCGCCTTCGGTCGGACCTGGCAGCGCAAGACGCACGTGTGCGAAGTCGGGCAGGCCCGCAGCATGCACTCGGACCCGCTGGCCCTGCTCGAACATCCGCCCCCGCCCAATCCGTCAGATCGGACATGCTAGTCAGTGACATGGAAGTCCGCCTTCATGTTGTCCCAACTGGGGCACGGCGGAGTTAGCTAAGGAGATCGTGAACCCGCCAGCCGAGTCAGATGACAGGGGTGAGAGCGGCCCAACCCGGGAAGCTCCAGCCTCCGGCGTCGGCCGTCAACCGAGACCGACCGCGTCAGACGACCCGCTCACCAGTGACCGTCCAGCGAAGGGCCATGATCGGCGCACAAACGTGCACCGGTCAGGCAGCTCGGTTCACGTGGTCACGGTCAGCAGCGTCAGGCCGCCGGGATGAAGCGGCGGAAGGGTCCTGCGGGTGAGTGCGGCAGTCCGATCAGGTGGGTGCCGGACACTGGCTCGGTGATGGCGAGGTGACTGCCGAGCATGGAGGTGAGGCTGGCGGCGACGGCGGCGATGTCGGCGGCGGAGCCGTGGAAGGTGGGTACGGAGCAGCCTCGGGTCGGGATGAGTTCGTCTTTGGCGGACACGTCCTTCCAGAAGGTGTGGAAGGGCTCCAGCGCGCCGTTGGCGGTGACTTGCTTGCCGGTTTGCTGGTCGATCGTGTATGGCCCAGCAGGACTAGCACGGTCGCTGACGGTGAGCAGCCCGAGAGTGCTGGTTCCCGCGTCTGTTGCGACTTGAGCGAGCAGCGGGCGTCCTGTTGCTGGAGCTAGGCCGTCGAGCAGTTGGCCGATGGCGCGGGAGATGGTGGCGTCAATGACGAGGTCGGCGTCCGTGAGGAGCGTGGCGAGGTTGTTTGGGATGACGCCGATGTGTGCTTCGAGCTCGATATCGTCGCGGATGGCGGCGAGGCGCTTTCGCAGTGCCTCTGCTTTCGCTTCGCCAATGTCGTCCTCGATGAAGTCCTGACGGACCAGTAGTCCTCCGGTGACGGTGCCGGGGTCGCAGAGGATGAGGCGTTTGGCGCCCGCGCGGGCGATGAACTCGGCGATCCAGGACCCGAGGCCGCCGCAGCCCCAGATGTGGATGGTTTTTCCTTGGTAGGCGCTGGTGGGGCGGTTGGTGTCGCGCCGGGTTGTGACGCTGTCCCGTTCGTCGGACACGGTGCACCACTCCACGGGTGTCTGGTTGTCGAGCGCCTCAGGGTTGATGCTGATCATAAGGTCGCGGCGTTGGCGGACGAGTTGGCGGAGTTCGTCGGCCGTCGCGGCGGGTACCCGGCCTGCGAGGAGGTGCGGAGGTCCGCCGGTGGGGTGCGGGATCGCGAGGATGAACGTTTGGGGTGTGCGCGCCGGGTTTCGGGTGGCGGCAGCCGCGAGCGCCGTGAGGAAGGCCGCTGCTTGAGGCCGGGGCCGCGGAGCGACGAAGGCCCTGGGCGTGATCGCGGTGTCGAGCTGCGCCAGCAGGTCGTGCAGTCGGGTCCCCGCGCCGAGCGGTAGGGGGTCTGTCACCTGGAAGACCACGGTTCGGTGCTGGTCGGGGTGACCGCCGTCGTAGTGAAGGTCGTACCGGTGCGGCGATCGCAACGTGAGGAAGGCGACTCGTGCCTTGGCCAGCGTGCCGGATTCACGAACGACGATGGTGGGAGTGCCCGCCGTGCGATGGAGGATTCCGCCGACTGCGTGGAACAGGGCCGCGTCGGGGTTGAATCGTGCTGCCGCCGCGTCTGCCAGCCAGTCGTGCAGCCGGTCGATCGCACTGGCGAATCCTCGCTGCGGGTTCCACTCCCGCGCAGGATCCAGGTAGAGGCACAGTCGTCGTCCTTGCAGCATGTGCGGGTACCCGAGGAACCGATCATGGTCGACCTCGACGAACGGCGGCGCCAGTCGAGTGGGTCCGATCCCCAACAGGAACTCCTCCTGCTCTCGCAGGGGAAGGCCGTGCGGGGCGTGAGGCAGGTCGCCGGTCCGCAGGCGGATGCGGGCTTGGACAAGCCCAAAATCGGTCAGCCTGGGGCGGTTGAGTAGTTGGAACTCGTCCGGTAGGGCGGCCGCAACCGCGCCCAGTGCACGGACGGCAGACTCCTGCCAGTCTGTGCACTGGGCGCGCTTCCGCTTCGTCACCGGTGGCGTGACTCGTTACCCGGCTCGACCGGAGCGGCCGGACGAGGAGATGCCGGGAAGTTCGGTACCGCCGGTGGTCCCGCCCGCCGCTCCGGCGGCGCCGAACTTGCTGCTGGACGACGAGGTCTCCGGGGCCTGGAACTTGTCGCCGAACAGGGCCTGCCACTGCTTGACGCTTTCCTCTTCGTCGGTCTCGTGGTAGGCGTCGTGGATCTCGGTTGCGTGGGCGTGGATGCGGGCGCGGAAGTAGGAGTAGGTCGTCTGGGTCCACCGGTGGTCGAAGGTGACGACCGGGTTCGACGGGTCGGGGATGGACGGCTTGATGGGGCGCGCCTGGAGCCACGTGTCCAGGTCGCCGACCATGTGTAGCAGGGCGGTCGGCAGGTCGCTGTAGTAGCCGGGATCGCCGATCTTCTTCCACTCCTCGACCTGCTCGCCGAGGAGCGTGGTGATGAGGATCGACTTGGTGCCGGTGAAGGAGTTCTTGTGGTCGCGCAGGAATTTCAGGAGGCGGATCACCTTACGCAGCTTGCGGTTGGCGATCTTGTCCTTGTCCTTCATCCACTGGGTGAAGCCGGACGGGTTGGTGGTCTCGAACGTGTTGTCGTCCCGGTTGATGATCACCTGGCGGTCGTCGGCGAGGATAACGTACGGGACGATGTCGACGTGCATCTTGTTGTTCGCGTACTCGACGTAGACGCAGCGGCACTTGCGGTTGTGCGGCATGTCGCCGTAGATCGAGTGATGGTGGATGACCTTGTAGACAGCGTTGATGTACTGCTGCACGTCGTCTGACCAGTCGGGCTCCTCCTTCATCTGAACGAGGAAGTCGGCGTCGAACGGCTTGCCGTTCTGCGGGCTGATGATTGTCTCCTGGGCCCAGGAGCCTTGCGGGATCTTCTTGACGAGTCGCGGGCCGAGGTCCGGATCCGCCTTGAGCGCCGCGTAGATGGCATCGACGCGGCTCGCGAGCAGCCCCAGGTTGAACTGGCTGAGGTTGACCGTGTTCTTCAAGAAGTTGTCGAAGTAATCGGCGTGCCTCATTGGGCGTCCCCCGTGGTAGTCGTTGGCGATGCGGTGACCGGCGTCTCCGATCCGGCCGTGTACGTGTGGGCAAGGTCGAAGCGGCGGCCGGTCACGTATTGACCTGGACGACGGGTGTGTAGGTCCCGTCCTGCCGCTCGTACACCTCGATGGGAGGCTGCGCCCCGCGCATGAAGGCGCGTCCCATCTCGATGACGGAAGACAGCGGCGCGGCGGCGACGAGGTGCCACTTCGTGGCTCCGGGGCACGTCGTCTCGACCTCGGCGAGCAGGCTCCGCCAGCGGTCGGCGAAGTTCCGCAACGTGCCCGGGCGTGCGAAGAGACCAGGACCGAAGCGATCAGCCTCGGGCCGGATCTCGAAATACGGCAGCCCCCGCAGCGCATCCGGGAGGTTGGCCTTCTGGACCTCCGCGGTGAGCGAGGCGGCGAGGACGACCTCCGTGGCCAGGGTAGAGCCGACAGTGGTGCGGGTGGAGAAGTCGTGGATCGGGGCGGTCTCGTCCCAGCGCCAGCCCTGGTCTCCGTCGCGGTGCTTCTGGTAAAGCCGCGTGTCGGTCTTGTCGTCAAGCCGCGAGCCCAGGTACACGAGCAGCGGGATCGGAGCGATCGCGAAGATCGACAGGTGGTCGACGAGCCCGCTCGCGACTGCCTGCTCGACCAGTTCCAGGGTGTGGTTGATCTCTTCTTGGGCGGCGATCCAGTAGGAGGAGCGGCTCGGGTCACCCGCGATGTGGCAGAGGAAGTCTCCCTGCCATCGACCGTCCGCGAGGCCGAGGTAGCCGTCGGCCAGGAGCGCGTCGGCCGTTTGCCGCTGAGAGGCGAAGGCGGTGGCCCCCCGCACGAGACCGCCCACCCGGATCGCCGCGGTCCGGCGCAGCCCGCCGCTGGTGGCGGCCACCCGGACACGGTCCTCGTGCGCCTTCTTGAGGGCGCGGAGTCGCTCGGTCGTGAAGTACGGGGCGTGATCCTCATCGTCGATCAGACGGTGGCAGGCGTGGCAGAGCAGGAGGAGGTTCTCCTCCGCTTCCCGATCCGCAAGGTCCTCGGCGAGCCCGCGGGGCGAGCCGGGAGTGGCAGTGGCGCCGACGTTGTGCGCCAGTTCCCCGACCAGGACGGTGTGGAAGAAGTTGCGGTGTTCGAGCAGGCTGGTGGAGCACATGACGCAGCACCCGGCGGCTCGCGCCCCGACAGCGAGTCGCACCGCGGCCTTAATGTTCCCCCGCTTGACGGAGGTGTCCCGGACCTGGTTCAACGCCATAGATCAGAAGCTACCGGGACTATCTGACAGAACCGGAGCGCTGTGCGCCGCCACCTCTGTCGTCACCTGCCTTACCGCTGGCATCCTCGTCGCGGTCAACAGCTCCTGATCGGCCGAGGCTGCGCTGACCGGCGGCGCCTCGGCCGCCATCGCGGCGTCCGTCGCCGCGGCACTGGGCGGGCCGTAGACCCGTGCGGACGCGGTCTGCCGGTCGCGACAGCCGTGCCCGTTCGAGCCGACGGATCCTGCCATCTGGGCACAGTGTCCAGGCGGCAGGACCCATCGGCCATGCGGAGATGCGGTCAGGCCGCGCGCTGGTGGGGATCAGGGCCCGCGGGTGGCATTGGCTGCGGCAGGTGTAGCCGGTCGGGACGCTCCAGACGGGTGAACGCACCATTGCCACGACGCTGGGTGTTGGTCCGCAGGGGCCAGAGGGCGGCCAGCTGGCCCAGTCCGAGGCGACCAGTGCTACTCGAAGTCAGGGGGAGCCAGCGGAGCAGGGTGGCATCCAGGTGCTGATCGGGTTCGGCGAGGTCCGCGGCCGTGGTCGCGACGGGCACCCGCGTGGGCTGGTCAAGGGCGCGCAGCGCCTCGGTCAGGGCCGGGCCTCCCGGCGGGTCGTGGTGGTCCAGATCAGGATCGGCGTGATGATCATGGTTTCCTTGGCGAGCCGGTGGTAGCCGTCGAGCTTGAGGGCGAGGCGGCGTAGCGGTTCGGTGCCGTAGTCCAGTTCGAGGAACCATTCGATCTCGGTGCCGCGCTGCGCCAACCGGCCGTAGGCGTCCGGGCGGACGATGTCCCCGTACAGCACCGCGCACCGTTCCTCAGGCCACCACCCCGTAAGCCGGCCGGTGGCGTGGGGCTGGCGGGCGTGGTGGATCAGCCGGGTGAACATCCCGTTGACCGAGACCCGGTGGGCCAGATACAGGGAGTGGGCGATGCCCATGGCCCGGTCATGCTGGTAGTCGATCTTCTTCGGGTCCAGGCCGTCCTCGTGCGCGAGGACGGCGGCGCCGGCGACGTCGAGGACGTAGTGCATGGGCGACAGGCCGCTGACGGCCAGCGGCTGGAACCGGTCGAGGACCTGCCAGCGGTACAGCTCCAGCAGGCGGATGTTCGCTGAGAGCGTGTTTGACAACTCTTGACGATCTTCATTGTGATCATTTATATGAGCGAATAGCTACGAGATGTCCTTTTCCCTTGGGCGCCGCCACCCGGTAGATCAAGAAAATCTCTACTTCCTATATCCGTCTAGATGGGTACATAAGTTATTGATCAAAATGAGAAAGCGATCTTGAATGGGGTTTTGAAACACGCTCTGACCGGCGGGTGATCCAGCCGAGTTCGACGATCTGGTGGGTGGTCAACACCCGGTGTTCGTGGATCATGTGGGTGATCCACCGGTCCCGGAGGGTGAGGTGACGGGCCAGCCACAACTGCTGCTCACCACTGGACACGATGCGGGCGGTGGGCCGGGCGTAGGTGCGGCGGCCGAGATAGGTCTGCTGTGGAGGATTCGTGATCACGCGGAGAGGTCTCCCAAGGGGTCGTCAGGCAGGCGGAGGCAGGCGAACGGGCAGGGTGGACGGACGGCTGTGGATGAGGCGGGGGTGCGCGGGGCGCGTCCGCACCTGGACACGCCGCACGCCAGCACGCGGGGTACACGCTGGTTCCGCCCGTCGGGGCGGGGCCGTCATCCGACCGCGGCCAGCACACCCGTCCCGGCCGGCTCGACCCGGCCGAGATCAACCCTGTCGACGTCGTCCGGCCCGACCGCCCCCGGCAGCCCATCCGCCGCCCGGTCGTCGGCGTGCGACGCGGTCACGGCTGTGGTGGTCTTGGGAGGTCTGCGTTCGCGGCGTGTTCTTCCAGCACTCGGTGAGCCTCAGTGCGCAGCTGCGCGACCGCGCCCGCGCGCTTCGAGCCGACTTTCAGCCGCTTGCGCAGCTCGTCCGAGGAGATCGGACGGCGGTGCTCCTCCCAGTAGCGGGCATCCTCGCGCCGCGCAACACACAATTGGCGGCGGCGGCGGCGATGACTTCGAGTGCGGTGCTGCCGAACGGGATCCGCAGGTCCTGGTGGTCGGGGTTCACGGGCACATCCTGACGCCCAGTAATTGTTCTTTCCCTGGGGCCTGAGAAGATCATAAAGGGGTATTTCGCTTCCGGTCACCCGGTGGACGACCAGGTCCTGGGTGGCGTGGGTGGCGCCTGACACGAGACCGGTGAGTGGACCGGATGGTGTTGTCGACGCAGCCGACGGGGCATTTCAACACCCCGCTCACGCCCACCATGAACGACGCCAACAGGATACCCAGCGCGGCGCGGGACACGTGGACAGGTCCTTCCCATGCCCGTGTGGCGATCCGTGATGCGTTGACGTTCTGTGACGAGAAATGTCACGCTATCGATCTTGAAATGGGAACAGAAAGAGAACACCCTTCCCGTCACGTGGCGGAACTCCGTGTCAAGCTACGACACTCGATCAAACCGCTGAGCTGCGAAAACGGTGGGATATGGTCCGTGCCGGCATTCGCCGGCACGGACCATATCGGACTTGTAATCGAGCGGTTAGGGGTTCGAATCCCCTCGCCGGCTCCCTTCCCACCTGGGCTTCTGCCATTGGCGTGATCCCAGAAAGATCGTCATGTATCCAACGGCGTACCCAACGGCTCATGGGCTGTCTGTGCCGCCCGCTTCGTCTTCACCGGGTTCCGTCCGTGGCGGACCTGGTCTGGCCGTCCATGACGAGGCCATCGAGACGCGCCACGGCGTCTTCCACTGTCTCGTAAGAACCCGTCCTGTCAGGAGCCAGCTGGCCGCGACCCGCGGTCTGGACCCACGAGCCACAACAGGTTCTCAACGCCCGCCCAGACCGGCCTCCTCCAGGTCCAGGTCGTGTTGCAGGCGCCGCCGTGTCGTGTCGCTGATCTGGTGCTCGTCATACAGACGGCGTAGCTCGACGCTCTGCACGACGAGCACCTCGCGGCACAGCTCGCGGTATGCCTGGAGGGAGGTTCTGCCCGACTGATCGTCGCTGTGCTCGGCGGGTTGTTCCAGGCGTGCGTCGAGGTTGCGGCGCATACGGGCGACGGCCGCTTCCGGGATGCTCTCCAGCCTGGTCAGGTGGTCGAGGTGGATGAGCCCAGCATGGGCCAGAAGGCTGCGGGCGCGGGCTTCTTCCCGGGCGGTGTGCTCGGGTTCGAGCGCGACTCCGGAGCGGCCCACAACGTGGGCCAGGCTCAGGCCCTGGACGACGAGGGTGAACACGACGACGGCAGTGGTGAGGGTCAGGACCAGGGGGCGTCCGGGCAGCGGGGTGCCATCGGTGGCGCTGAGCGGGATGGACAGGGCCGCGGCCAGCGGCATCACGCCCCGGGTGCCGGCCCAGGTCATCACACTCGCCAGCTGCCAGGACGGGCGGCCTCCGGTGGGTCTGACAGCCGCGGACAGCGGGAGCATCCACAATACCCGCAGGATGATCAGAGCGGCGGCGACAGCGAGTGCCTGGAGCGGCCACGGGCCGGTTCCGGCCGGGAGCTCACGGATCAGGGACGGCAGTTCGAGACCGATGATGCTGAAAACCACACTTTCCAACAGAAACACCACCACCGCGTATACGGCGTGCAGTTGCAGCCGGATATGGGCGTCACTGAGCCGCTGCCGGGAGCGCCCCAACAGCACGCCCGCGACCACGACGGCGGTGATTCCCGAGGCGTGCGCGGATTCGGCCAGCACGTAGGCGGAATACGGGGTGACCAGCGCGATCACGGTCTCCAGCTCAGGGTCGGTGGTGTGCCGGCGGATGATCGCGACGACGGCCGCGACCGCCGCGCCGATCGCGCTGCCGCCACCTGTGAGCAGGAAGAACTGGCCGCTGGCCGCCTGCCAGCCGACCGCGCCGGAGGCCACCGCGACGGTGACCGCGACCTTGAAGAGCACCAGCGAGGTGGCGTCGTTGAACAGGCTCTCCGCCTGCACCAGCACCTGCACCCGGCCGGGCAGGGCGAGCCTGCGGCCGAGCGCGGTGACCGCGACCGGGTCGGTGCTGGCCAGTACCGCGCCCAGCACGAACGCCATGGAGGCTGGCAGCGGCGTGAGCACGACAGCCAACGCGCCCACGGCAGCCGCGGAGGCCAGCACCAGACCGGACGCCAGCGCGGTGACGGGCCGCCACACCATGCGCAGGTCGCGCAGTGACAGCTCTTCGGCGGAGGCGTACAGCAGCGGGGGCAGGACGACCAGGCCGATGGCCTGCGGGGCAATGCGCAGGATGGGAGCGCCCGGTACAAATGCCACCCCGAGCCCGGCCAGCACCAGCAGCGGTGGGGCGGGCACCCGCCAGCGGCGTGCCCCGGTGGCCACCGCGGTGGCGAGCACCACAAGAAACAGGAGCGTCCCCACCGCGCGCATCCGCCGAACCCCTGACCCATGATCGGGGTCACTGCCGCGGGCCGCCGCAGTTCGTTCCCCGCGCCGACCAGGCTTCCCGGCACACCGTCGGCCTACTTTATCAATCCTCGCCCTCAGCCTGCTCGGTCTAGATCGGCGAAGGTGAAGGGTGGAGGTTGTCGCTTCGGATTTCTACTACAAACTGTCGTAACCTACGACGAGGTGTCGTAGGTTAGGGTGGTGCGGGTCGCGTGGCCCAACGGTCGGTGGGCATGTTCGAGGGTGAGGTCCTGGCGGAGTTGCGGGTAGGTGATGGTCTGGTGACGCCAGCCGCGCCCGAGGTGTCGCCGTTCCACGAGCATGCGGTGACCCGTCGGGTTGCCGCGCTGCTTGCTCCGCCGCCACTGTCGCGCCGGCTGCCCGCGGCGATCCTGGCTGTTCTCGGGTTGATCGCCGCGGTGCGCGTGCCTGGCGCCAGCCGTGAGATCGGCCGGATGTTCAACCTCGCCATGTACGTCTGGTCCATGCATGTGTGGTCCATGTACGTCTGGTCGCGGTAGCCGTGGCCGCGATACCCGCGCATCCGGTTACCATGGCCGCCGTGTTCGTTTCCAGCGTGGCTGCCACGGTCACCGCCACGCCGGGCACGAGCCTGCTCCAGCACCTGTTGATCCTGCCCGGACCGGCTGTATACGCTATCGTCGCCGCTTTCGCTTTCGGCGAGGCGGCGGTCTTCGTCGGATTCGTGCTGCCCGGTGAGACCGCAGTGGTACTCGGTGGGGTGTTGGCGAGCCAGCATGTGGTCAGCCTCCCCGGTATGGCTGCGGTCGTGGTCGTTGCCGCGATCCTTGGTGACTCGGTCGGCTATGAGGTGGGCCGGCATTTTGGTGAACGGATCCTGGCGTTGCCGCTGCTACGGCATCGCCGCCCGGCTGTCGACCGCGCCCGTGCCTACCTTCGGGCCCGCGGGGGGCGGGCGGTCTTCGTCGGCCGTTTCACCGCCTTCCTGCGTGCGGTCATGCCCGGCCTGGCCGGTCTGTCCCAGCTGCCCTACCGCCGTTTCCTCGTTTTCAACGCGGCCGGCGGTATTGTCTGGGGCGTCGGATTCACGCTGCTGGGCTATGTTGCCGGCGCATCCTACGCCAGCGTCGAGAAGGCGGCCGGATGGGTCTCCACTGGCCTGCTCACCCTGGTTGTCGGCGGCTTGCTCGTCCTGCACCTGTACCGCCGCCGACACGATCCGGCCACCGACAGCCAGTCCGGTACGTCACCCCAAAGCAAAACCGGCGAATGAGCCGCGCGCTCGCCGTGAGCTCGGCCCGCAGTTATCCAACCGCCGCCGGTTCCGATCAGTTGTTTATCTTCTTGTCCCTTGCTTGTTCTTTTTCATGATTGAGAGGAATTCGTTTTCCCTGGCGCGCGCGGAGATGGGCGCTGGGCCGGTGGCCCCGGGTCAGACGTCGAGGCCGTATTCGCGGGCGATGCCGGTCAGGCCGGTGACCCGGCCCTCGCCGAGCGCCCGGAACGTCCAGCCGTTGCCTTCGCGGGCGACCTCCCCGAACAGCATCGCGGTTTCGGTGGCCGCTTGGGTGGTCAGGTCGTAACGGGCGATCTGGTTGCCGCTCTCCGCGTCGAGAACGCGGATGTAGGCGTTGCGGACGTCGCCGAAGCTCTGCTGCCGGTCTTCGGCATGATAGATGCTCACCGGGAAGACGATCCGGGTGATGCTGTGGGACAGCCGGTCAAGCCGGATGTCGATCTGTTCGTCATCCCCGGGATCGCCGGTTCCGTTGCCCTCCGCCGCGCCGGTGAGGTTGTCACCCCGGTGGACGATCTCATGCCGCGGACTCGTGAGGTTGTTGAAGTAGACGAAGAAGTCCCGTGATGCCGCCCGGCCGTCCGCGGTCAGCGCGATGGCACTGGCGTCCAGGTCGAACTCGGTTGAGCCGGTGAGATCCGGGTCCCAGCCCAGGCCGACCGTGATGTGGGTGAGCCCGGCTCCCTTCGCGAGCAGGGCGACACCAGCGCTACCACGCCCCTCGATGTCCACAGCTTCCTCACCTTCCAACGGCGTCCGCCGTCCCCGTGTTAACAGAATCACTATCCGCGTGGGGAGCGGTCATGGGTGTGTCCGGAATGTGACATGCATCCTACGGATTCGCTTCTTTGCGGAACAGCTGGCTTGTGGTCCGCATCGTCATGACGCACGGCGAAAAGTCATGATACGGAGTGATATAAATCATATGTCCGTGAAGGGGTGATACAGCCGTAATATCGTTTTCGGCATGGCGGGTCACCCTGCTTCTTTTCTCGATAGTGGCGGAGTCCGCAGCGCGGCGCCACGTCCGGCTGTACCCGGTCGTGATCGGAAAAGGCACATCTCCGGGTCGGGCCTGGTAGGGTTCGCGGAGTACCCGATGGAAGCGCAGGGCCGCGCTGGAGCCGGGTTATGTTGGTGCGGAACTACGCTGGCATGGAGCTGTGCTGGCATGGAAGCATCCCCAGCGGCGACGGGCGGAGGCCCGCGCTGGACGGTACAGCTGGAAAATCAGGCGTCACCGTCCTGCTGGCGGGTCGTTCTTGGCTTCTTTGCCGTGGAGATGACCGCGTGCGTGGTACCTGTACGCCGGGCGCTCTAAAAGCCGTTCTGTTAAACCGGCATAAAATTTGGATGAGTTGGATGAGATGGAGTACTTCGATGGCAGCACAGTCGCTTTTTTCATCGCCGCAGCCCGCGGTCGAGTCCAGGACGTTGCCGCGCGTGGGAGGAGCTGGCCTGCCGTTGTTCCAGGAGCCGGTTTACCCGCCGGGAACCCCCGGGCCTGACGGCGGCGCGTCCTATGGCGACGGACCCCACGACGGCGGGCCCTATGGCGATGAGCCCGACAGCCAGCGTTCACCCGTGTTCACGGCCTCGGCAACCGCGGCTCCCTACGCGCGGGCCGCGGGGAAGGGCAGAGGGGGCCGTCCGACAGCGTCACGAACGGGCCGTAGCGGCCAGGCCGACCGGATAGGTCGATCGTAATTGTGGTTCGGGCACCGCTGCAGCTCGGGGCAGCGCGGGGCCTGGATGAACGGGGTCTGGATGAACGGGGCCTAGCGCGGCGCCGCGCGGAGCGTCGAGTGGGTGACGGCAGCCCGGCGGCGTGCGCTGAAATCCCTACCAGCCGAAACAGCGGCCAAACAGGTCAGCAATAACGTACGTGTGTCCACCCATGACGGATGGCGGAAAGCCGTCGGTCAGGAGTTCCACCGGATTTTCTCAGCAAACGCCAAGACTTCTCCGCGAAGCTGGGGGCACTGATCGCGATCGGCACTGGTGCGGTGCCCATCGCGGCATGCGCAGGTGGGTCGCTTTGCCCGCCGGGGCCTTCGGAGGAGTGGATGCAAGTATGGCGCCCGCGCCCGCGGATCGGACGGAAGGCACTCGCCCTCGGGGCGGTGGCCGCTGTCATCATCGTGGCGGGTTCGATCACGGTTGGTCTGGCGGTTTCGTCGTCCGCTCCTGGTAGTACTCCACGTCAGGTTGCGGCGAGCCTCGGGACTATCCGGCAGGCGGTTTCAGCTACCGGCATTGTTCAGGCTGCCCACGAGGCAGACCTGACTTTTGGCGTGTCAGGTAGGGTCACCACCGTTTCGGTCACGGTCGGCCAGCAGGTTTCGGCGGGACAGCCGCTTGCCACAGTTGACTCGGCGGCCCTGACAGCTTCGGTCGCGCAGGCACAGGCCAGCGTGTCCACCAACCAGTCCCGGCTGTCCGCCGACCAGACTGCCGGGGCCACAGCTGCCCAGCTCAACGCGGACAACCAGGCGATCACCGCCGCACAGGACGGGCTTGCCGCGGCGCAGCGTTCGCTGGCCCAGGCGAGCCTGACATCGCCGATCGCCGGTACCGTCGCGGCTGTCAACCTGGCGGTCGGTCAACAGGTCTCCGGTGGCGGTACGGCCACATCTGGCGCCGGCGGCGGGGGCTCGGCGTCGAGCACCTCGACGTCCGCGTCCTCCGCGTCATCCGCCCAGGTGGTGATTGTCGGTTCTGATGGTTACAAGATCAATACTAGCGTCGACGATACCCAGATCGGCCAGATCAAGACGGGCAACCAGTCGGTCATCACGCCGAACGGCGCCACCACGACGCTGTTCGGGACGGTGTCCACTGTCGGTCTGCTCCCGACCCAGAGCTCGGGGGTGGCGACGTACCCGGTCACCATCGACGTCACCGGGATCCCAGCGGGGCTGCATCTCGGGGCGAGCGCCCAGGTGCAGATCATTGTCCGGCAGCTGACCGACGTCATTACGGTACCTACCGCGGCCCTGCGCTACACCGGCTCCCAGGCGCAGGTGTATCAGCTGATCGGGGGGCGGCAGACTCCGCGAGCGGTGACGGCGGGGGTGAGCTCCGGTGGCGTCACGCAGATCACTGCCGGGTTGGCGGCCGGGGACATGGTGGTGGTACCCGACACGGCTCCCGCGGGACGT
>NZ_CAKJTM010000029.1:21090-28605 GCF_917627345.1 Protofrankia sp. CiP3
AGCCGGGAGCCCGTCATCCAGCTCGACGGTGTCCGCAAGACCTACCGGACCGGTTCCCTCGAAGTCGAGGCGTTGCGGGGGGTGAACCTGCGTATTTCCGAGGGTGAGTACATCGCGATCATGGGTCCGTCGGGGTCGGGGAAATCAACCCTGATGCACATCCTCGGATGTCTCGATGTGCCCACCGCGGGTAGCTACCACCTTGCCGGCGAGGACGTCGGCCGGATGTCCGAGGAGGAGCTGGCCGAGATCCGCAATCGGCGGATCGGCTTTGTCTTCCAACAGTTCAACCTGCTTCCGACACTGTCCGCGTGGCGCAACGTCGAACTGCCGTTGTGCTATGCCGGTACAGGCCGGACGGAGCGCCGCGACCGGGCCGTGGACGCGCTGGAGAAGGTCGGGCTGGGGGACAGGATCGCCCACCGGCCGAGCGAGATGTCCGGCGGCCAGCAACAACGGGTTGCCGTTGCCCGTGCGTTGGTCACCGATCCAGCGCTCATCCTTGCGGACGAGCCGACCGGCAATCTTGACAGCGTGTCCACGGGGGATGTGCTTGGCCTGTTGAGCCAGCTGCACGCGGCCGGCCGCACGATCGTTCTCATCACCCACGAACCCGAGGTCGCCGCCACCGCCGGCCGGGTAGTGCGGATCCGTGACGGTGATATCCAGGACGACACGGGGCCGGGGAAGCACGCCGGTACCGGGCTCGGTAGCGGGGATCACGCCAATTCGCCCCTGCTCGCCTGGGATGTACGCACATGAGCTGGATGGAGACACTGCGGATCGGCTTGGATGCGGTACGCACGCACCGGTCGCGTTCCGCTCTGACGGTGCTCGGCATCCTCATCGGTATTGCCGCGGTCATCCTCACAGTCGGACTCGGCCAGGGCGCCCAGGGCCAGGTCCGCGATCAGATCAACTCGCTGGGCAGCAACTTGCTCGTTGTCTCGCCGGGGAGCACTACCAGCAGCACCGGTGTCCGTGGCGGTTTCGGTTCGGCCTCGACGCTGACCGTGCAGGACGCCGATGCCCTCGCGGTCAGGGATGTCGCCCCCGACATCGCCGCGGTCGCGCCGGCCAGCCAGCGCAGCCTTTCCCTGACGGCCGGCGCGTCGAACTGGACCACCACAGTCGTGGGGACGACGCCCGACTGGTTGTCGGTCCGGGCCCGCAAGATTGCTGCCGGACGGTTCATCACCAGCCAGGACGTGACCAGCCACGCCGCGGTCGCGGTACTCGCGGCTACTACGGCCGAGCAGCTGTTCGGTGGCCGCAGCCCGATCGGCGCGACCGTGACCGTGTCGGGGGTTCCGATGCAGGTCGTGGGTACCCTCACCGCGGTCGGTTCCTCCGCCACGGCCAATGAGGACGATCAGGTCGTCCTCCCGATCAGCACCGCGGCCAACCGGGTGTTCGGCGGCGCGACGCGCACCTCCGTACAGAGCCTCTACCTGGAGGCGTCATCGTCGAAGACGCTGTCCGCGGCCTACCAGGAGGCCAACAACGAACTGCTCGCGCTGCACCACATCAGCACGCCCACCGGTGCCGACTTCACCATTGCCAGCCAGCAGTCCATCCTGTCCGCCGCGACTTCGGTCGACCGGACTCTCACCGTGCTGCTCGGGGGCATCGCGGCGATCTCGCTGCTTGTCGGCGGTATCGGTGTCATGAATATCATGCTGGTTTCTGTTACTGAACGTGTCCGCGAGATTGGTCTGCGCAAGGCCCTCGGGGCGCCACCCCGGGTGATCAGACGCCAGTTCCTGGTCGAGGCATCTGTTCTCGGTCTGACCGGTGGTATCTCCGGTGCCGCGCTCGGCGTGGTGGGTGCCGTGGCGCTCCCGCACCTGATTTCTCAGCGTATCGACGTATCACTTCCCGCAACTTTTGGATCGATCATCGTCGCGGTGGGAATCGGCGTCGGATTCGGTGTTTACCCCGCCAGCAGGGCTGCCCGCCTGGCCCCCATCGAGGCGTTGCGCAGCGAATGATGATCTATCGGTCTCCGGTCCGGCGTTCCGTCCAGGGCCACGATCAGGAAAGAGCCCAGCGTGTCCGAGTCGACTCTGCCCGCGAGTAACACCGCCGAACACGGCGTTCCTGGGCGCGGCCTGCCCCTGCGCGGGATGTCCGTACATGGGGTGCCCCCGCGCGTGGGCGCCGCTGCCCGGACAGCTCGGTCCGCATCCCGCCAGCCGCGGGTCAGCGCGGGAGGGCGGTTGACCGTCCTGCTGTCGGCCGCCGTATTCGCTCTGGTCGCCTGCGGTGGCGGCGGGAGCTCTACCACCGCGGCCGGCTCGACGGCGCCGGCCCCCGGGGTAAATCCCACGCCGGCTGGCCCACCGGGTGTCACGGGAACGGCCGCGGCGGTGACTGACACGACGATCCAGGTCCAGAATCCCTCGGTGGGCCAGGTCGCCGTCAATTTCACCACTTCCACCGCTTTCACCCGGACCGAACAGACCACCGCGTCCAGCCTGGGCGTTGGCGACTGCGTACTGGTGACAACGGCTTCGGGAACGGAAGGGGGCGGACAACCAGCCGCCACCGATGCCCCGGTCATCGCGCAGAACATTACGATCAGTAAGCCGGATGCGGGTAAGTGCACCGGCAACGGCGCGTCCCGCGCTGGTTTCGGCGGCGGGGCACGCCCCTCGGGAGCCCCGAATCCCTCCGGCGGCCCCCAGGCGCAGCGCAGTCCCAGGGCCGGCGGCGTGGGCCGCGTCGGCGCGCTCTTCGGCACTGTCACGTCAAAGTCCGACACGGCCTTCGTGGTAGAGACCATCGCCCGTGGGGACACCCCAGCCACGACGAGAACCGTTACCACGGGCGTTTCGACCGTCTACGATCACACGGTCCCGGCATCGGCCGCTGTTGTGAAGGTCGGCGAGTGCGTCACGGCGGTGGGCCCAGCTGACAGCACCGGGGCGATCACGGCCACGTCGATCAACATCCGGTCGGCGGGGCCCAACGGATGTACCGGTGGTTTCCGCCGGCAGGGCGAGGCTACGGGGCCTGCTAATGGCTGACCGGACATTCCGTGCCCGGCGCCGCCGGGTTCGCGGCTGGGCCGCCGTCGCCGTCGCTGTCGCTGTCGTCGGTGGGGCCGGCGGCGGTGTGCTGGCGGCCACCGCCTCCAGCGGGCCGTCCTACCGGACCGTAGCGGTCACCCGCCGCACGGTCGAGGCGACCGTAAGCTCTGTCGGCAGCGTGGCAGCTGTCAGCCAGGCGTCGATCAGTTTTCCTGTTGCTGGTCGAGTGGCGCAGGTTCCCGTCGCTGTCGGTCAGCATGTGACGACAGGTGATATCCTGGGCGAACTCGACACGTCGTCCCTTGCGGCATCCCTCGACAATGCTCGGGCGGTGCTTGCCCTCGCGCAGGCGAAGCTCGCGGCGGACCAGGCCAGCCAGACCACCACCGGTACCACGTCGACAGCTACGTCGACCGGCACCGGCACCGGCGCGGCATTTGTCACTTCCAGCCAGGCTGGTACGCCGGGCGGGAGCTATACCGCCGTAAAAATGATCACCTCCAGTGAGCCGCGAGTCGGCCCCACAGCTGGTGGAGGTGCCAGCCAGGATCCGGCATCGGCGGTGGATCTTGTCAAGCGCTACCAGCGGCAGCTGTTGGCTGACCAGCACGCCGCCGACACGGTCCTTTATCAGACCCAGGCCGATCTGGCGCATGAACAGTCGGTGTGCCGGGCCTTCCTGAACGGCCTCGGTCGTGCTTCAGAGCTGATGGCGGCAAGTTCCGCACGCAGCGGTCAGAGCCCGGCCGAGACTACCCAGGCTC
The DNA here is from genome assembly GCF_917627345.1 of Protofrankia sp. CiP3. Taxonomy (NCBI): domain Bacteria; kingdom Bacillati; phylum Actinomycetota; class Actinomycetes; order Frankiales; family Frankiaceae; genus Protofrankia; species Protofrankia sp. CiP3. The sequence continues at coordinate 24,887 of NZ_CAKJTM010000029.1, forward strand.
CGAGCGCCACCCAGACCACGCAGGTACCGGAACAGGCGGCTGGGAGCACGCCCGACGGCACGGACTGCTCGGCGTTGCTCAAGGAGGTTCTTGCTGAGCAGGAGACCCTGAACAACGATCTACGCACGGTCGTCGCGGATGAAACGGCCCTCGATGCCGCGGTCGCCCAGCTCCTGACACAGTCTCCTGGAGGACAACCGGCCGCTGCGGGGGGGCAGCCTTCGCCGAGCCAGACCAGCCCCGGGACCGGGACCGGGGCCGGGAGCGGGACCGGGGCCGGGAGCGGTGGTCACGACCAGGCGGGCGGTAACACAGGAAGTAGCGGTGACACAGGCGGCACAAGTAAAACCGGCGATACCGGCAGCGTTGGCAATAACCGAGGTAGCGCTACTCGCGCGGGCTCCGCAGCGGGTGGTACGGCCGCGGGCGGGGCCAGGACGGGATCAGCCGCTGCGCGCGCGCCAGCATCAGCCGCGCAGATCGCCGCCGACCAGGCCTCGGTCGACGCGGCCAACGCCATGCTCCCGGTGGCCGCGCAGAGCCTGGACCAGGCACGGATCGTCAGCCCGATCAGTGGTCTCGTGGCCGCTGTCAATATCACGCCCGGCCAGTCCGTAACCGCCGGATCGAGTACAGCGGCGATCGTCGTGGTGAATCCGGGCGCAATGGAGGTCACGACAACCGTCAGCGACAGCAATGTTGCCGCGGTGAAGGTCGGCGCCAAGGTCACGGTGACTCCGGACGGCACTGATTCGCCGACAGCAGGCACCGTGGTGGCTGTCGGCCTGCTTCCGACGGTGTCCACAGCATCCACCGGGACGGGATCATCCACCGGGACGGGGCCGGGAGCGTCCGGCGGGGTTGCTTATCCTGTGACCATCGGTCTCAACGGCGGTGGCGGACAGCTGTTCGCTGGTTCCGGAGCGGCTGTGTCCATCGTTGTTTCCAGCGCGGTGAACGCGCTGGCCGTGCCCACGTCGGCCGTCCGTACCATCGGTAATCGTCATACTGTGTCCGTCCTGCGGGATGCCAAGCTGGTCAGCCTGCCGGTGGAGGTGGGTGCGGTCGGTGTGAGCTTCACCCAGGTGACATCCGGTTTGTCCGAAAGCGACCAGATTGTTCTGGCGGATCTGCACGCCCCCCTGCCCACCAGCAACACCACGCTGCGCGGGCTCGGTGGCGTGGGGGCGACTGGCGGTGGTTTCGCCGGCAGCGGTGCCCCCACCGGCGCTGGTAGACGGAACTGACTGATAGCGGCAGCGGCAGGTTGCTTTCGGCCGTGTTGGTCGGGTTGTCCGCGCACACTCGGCGCGTCCCGAGGGCTGTCTGTTCGAGGGCTGTCTGTTCGAAGGCCGCCGAGTGTGGATGTGCCAGGTGCGGCTGCCTTCTCAGCGTGGCGGCCCAGCGGCCTGCCTTGCGTAGTTGCCAACGGTGATGTTCCCCGTGGGCGGATCGGCCGGTTCCGGCTCACCTATGGGAAGAATGAGCCGGACACTGGTCCCGTTACCGGGCGCCGAACGTACGTCGGCGGTGCCGCCATGCGCGGCGGCGACAGCCGCGACGATGGACATGCCCAGCCCGCTGCCACCGTGGACCCGGTCGCGGCTCCCCGACGCCCGCCAGAAGCGGTCGAATACCCGCTCGGCCGCTTCTGGCGGCATGCCCGGGCCGAAATCGCGGATCGTGAGATGAACACGAGTGCTCTCCTGGACGAGCGTGGCCTCAACACGGGCTGTCACCGGGGTATGGACCCGCACGTTCGACAGAAGGTTCCCGACCACCTGTCGCAGGGCGTCGGCGTCGCCGACCACCACGCACCGGTCGGGGCAGGTCAGCTCAATGAGACGGTCCGGTTCGACGGCGACCGCGTCGGCGACCGCGTCTCGCAGCACGGCCGCGATGTCGACGTCCGAGCGCTCCAGGGGCCGGTGCTCGTCGAGGTGGGCCAGGTACAGCATGTCATCGACCAGGGCACTCATCCGGGTGCTCTCCTCCTGGACGCGACGCAGGGCGTCGTCCACATCCGCTGGCGGTATGACGCCCTGGCGCATCAGGTCGACGTAGCCGCGGATGGAGGTCAGCGGTGTCCGTAGTTCGTGGGACGCGTCCGCGACGAACCGCTGTAGTCGTTCCTGCGAGCGGACCCGGTCCTCGAACGCGGACTGGATCTGACCAAGCATGATGTTGAGTGCGGCGGCGAGCCGACCGACCTCGCTGCGCGCGGGCGAGTCGGGCACACGTCGGGACAGGTCCCCGCCGGCGATGGCGGCGGCGGTCTCCGCGACATCACGCAACGGCCGCAGGCCACGCCCGAGCAGCAGCCATGCCGAAAAAGCCGCGCCGGTGAGAACGGCGATCCCGGCCGCGATCTCTATGCCCGCCAGCCGGGCGATGGTTGCGGTGACTGGACGCAGCGGAATAGCCACGAGATCGATCTCGCCACCCGCGGGCAGCGACCCGGTGATCGCGCGGAAGCGCCTGCCATCGCTGACGATGGTGAACGGAGTTCCGGAGGCTACTCGGGCGTCGATGTCAGTGACAGCGTTGATGAGCGGACGGGGCGGCGCTGGGCCGCTGCCGCTTCCCGTGACGACCAGGACCGAGCCGTTGCGCCTGCGTAGTTCCACCACGTAGTCGGTCGGGGCGATCGCGCGCTGCAGGCCTTCAATACTGATAGTGGGCGCCACCTGGGCCAGCAGCGCGTTGCTACGGGCCGTCACGAGGCTCTGTGCGCTGCGCAGCTGATCGTCCGTCTGGTCGAAAAGGTAGGTACGCAGTGCGAAAATGCTGATGACCGCGGTACTGAACAATCCCACCGTCAGCAAGGCCAACAGGCCGATCATCAGCCGGGTCCGCAGCGCCGTTCCCCGTCCTGGGTCACTCACGAGTGTCAGACTCGCAGCCGTGGGCGCTGCCGTCGCCGTGCTGGTCGAAGCCGTTCTGGAGGCAAAGCTCACACTGGGGCTGGGATATCGGAAGCATAGTTGCGTGTTCAATTACGTAGCTGGGCCGCATGGCAACCATTCGACCATCAGGAGTCCTGACCTCCATGACCATCACCGACATCGCTACCGGTGACATCGCCGCGACCGAAGACGCGCTGATGCTGGACGCCGCCGCTGCGGATCTGCTGTTCCGTACGGCCCGGACCGCGAATACCTTCAGCGATGATCCCGTTTCTGACGAGCAGGTCCATGCTATCTATGACTTGATTAAATGGGCGCCGACCAGTATGAACACCCAGCCGCTGCGGATCATTCTGGTTCGTTCGCCCGAGGCGCGGGAACGGCTGGTACGGCATCTCAGCCCGGGTAACCAGGCGAAGACGCGCTCTGCTCCGCTGGTCGCCATCGTGGCCGCGGATGTCGACTTCCATGAGAACCTCCCGCAGGTTTTCCCGCATCTGCCGAACGCCAGGGATTTTTTCACCGAGCCGGTCGCGCGCGAGCAGACCGCGCGCTTCAATGCCGGCCTGCAGATCGGTTACTTCATCCTGGGCATCCGTGCCGCGGGGCTCGCGGCCGGTCCGATGACGGGCCTGGATGCCACCGCCATCGACAAGGAGTTTTTCGCGGACCAGCCGCTGCGCACCCTCGCGGTGATCAATATTGGCAAGCCCGGGGAGAACCCGTGGTTCGATCGCAGCCCACGGCTGGACTACGAGCAGGTCGTCTCCGTCCTCTGACCTGACCCGTATTTCGATGTTTGGGCCGGTTGGG
>NZ_CAKJTM010000029.1:29045-50600 GCF_917627345.1 Protofrankia sp. CiP3
CGGTGTTCGACCGTGTCGACCCGTGCGCCGTGCATGTCCTACGCTGGCTGCTTGATCTCGCTGAATTGATGGGTCGGCGTCGATGACGGCGGCTGTGCAGAATCGGGCGACCCGGCGGGCGTTCATCGCCTCCCGCCGGAATCGTTCCCGGAACTCCGGCGCACGAGCGAAGTCGGGCCGGATCACCTTGATGGCGACCAGCGGGCCGTCCTGGCGCCGGCCGAGAAAGACCGTGCCCATCCCGCCTTCGCCGAGCCGGCCATGCAGGTGATACGGCCCGAGCTGGCGTGGGTCACCCGCGCGTAGCGCCGATGCGGAGCGGGACATCGCGTCCGCCACCGTCCCACCCCCATCGGCATGCGCCCCACCGAGCGATCTCACCCCGCCGCGACTGTTGATACCCGGACCGTGGGTGGCCATGCCCCAACCCGCACCACGCCGCGTCCCTCCGCTGCCCCCTGAGTACGCTCGCTGTTCACCCATGCTGTCATCACCGTGACCAGACCGACCGTGCCGCGCAGCTGCCCCGTGGTGGAGGCGGCGCGGCGCCTCGGTACGGGAGCCCTCGTGTGGTGACTCGTTTTCAAGTGAGTATCAGTATATTACTTTTAGTAGTTTCTTGATTGCGGTGGAGCGGCCTCAGGTAATTGCAGTCGATATTAATGAACGCCGAGTAGGCGGACGGATGCAGGTTTCAATGAATGTGGATGCAGGGTACATACCTCGCGTCATCGATTTTGCTGGAGGGGTGCCGAACGAATCCCCGCCATGATGATAATCGAGCGCGGCGTCCAGCTCAAAGGGGGGTCACTGATGGCCGGGAAGGCCGATTTCATTCATCCGGATGCCGCAGTCGTATATCTGCCCCAAACCGACGCGGGCGTTGTGTCGCGGCGGCTTCGGATACGTTGGCATTTTCTGTTGTCCCAAGCAGCGGTTGTCCTTCTGCTCGCCGGGTCCATGATTACCGTGGCCAGTCTTCTCCAGGTGTGGACGGTGGGGATTTCGGACGACCAGCGCCGGTCGGATGTGCTGGTGGTGCTCGGTGCTTCCCAATACGACGGACGCCCTTCCGCTGTGTTTGCGGCGCGCCTTGACCACGCGTTTGACCTGTACCGCCGAGGAGTGGCTCCGTTGGTCGTAACAGTCGGCGGCGCGCAGGTGGGAGATGCTTACACCGAAGGGCAGGCAGGCGCGAACTACCTGGCCTCCCGCGGCGTTCCGGTGACTGCCCTGATGCCCGTAGGAGAGGGGCGGGACACCTTGGGATCGTTGCGGGCGGTAGCGGCGGCCATGGCGAGGCATCAATGGCGGAGCGCAGTGATCGTGACGGATCCGTGGCATTCGCTGCGGTCACGAACGATCGCTCGTGACCTTGATATTGACGCGGTTACGTCACCGGTAAGGACTGGCCCGTCCACCCGTGGCTTCGGTACGCAGCTTCGTTACATTGCTCGGGAAGGCGTCGCTTACCGCTTTTATCAGCTCTTCCATCGGACGACCCCGGCAGGGGTCGCGCCACCAGCCGTGTGAACACGTCCCCGAGCGGGGCGGCCGCAATAGGTCAGTGGGCGGGTTCACACGGTCGTAGTGACGGTCGAGAAGTATATTTTTATATTGTTTAAATGATTTTTGGCCGTACGCTGGTTGTGGCCGCCTTATAGGCAGGCGGTGAAGGTCTCACTTTCGGCGATCGTCAGGTGTCCGGTGGTGCTCGGTCCGGACTCGGAACATCTCTGAGGCTCGTCGTGGACGTGGCCAGTGTCTCGGACCGCGGTGCCGAGATCGCGATTATCGTGAAGATCGGTCTGCTGGTCGTCCTGCCGGGTTGAGTGCCCCTGCCCCCGCCCACGATCCCGAGGAGGGTCCGCCATGGCCATTGCTCCGGCTGTTGTTGTTCAGCAGTGTCCGTGTTGGCGGTTTTCGTGCTGAAAGGCGCGGAAACCGTCCCGGGGCTGGCCGGTGGCCCGCGCGCGGCCGGCAGACTGCTACGCCCCGATCCGCTCGCGGGCCTCACGCATCTGCGTCGGACGTACGGCCCGGTCGCGCGGATCTCCTCGCGGCCGATGTCGCTTTATCTCGTGGCGGACCCGGCGGTTATCGCGGACGTCCTCGTCGGGTCGAGCCGGGCATTCGCCCGAGGCATTGTCCGTCGTGGCTTCGGCTCCCGCCAGACAGTGGTGGAGCCTCTCGCGCTGGTGCTCGGGCGGGGGCTGCTGACCAGCGCGGGGGAGTGGCACCGCAGGCAACGCCGGCTCATGCAGCCGATGTTTCACCGTCAACGGATTTTTGAATACGGGGAGATTTTTGCCGCGACAGCGGACGATCGGGCTGATTCCTGGACGGATGGCCAATATCTTGATCTGCATGATGAGATGATCGAGATGACGTTGGCGATGGTTACCCGAGCCCTGTTCGACGTCGATGTCGACAGTAACGAGGTAGCTGTCATCCGGACAGCTATCAGTGAGAACATGGTGGTCACTCGGAAGGCTGTGCGGGCCGGTTTCGAGACGCTGGAGAGGCTGCCACTGCCTGGGCCCAGACGCCGCCGTAACGCTCGCCGTGCTCTTGACCGGGTCGTCTACGATCTTATCGAGCGCCGCCGTGCCGCTGGGGCGAGCGGGCGGGACCTGCTCTCACTGCTGCTGACAGCCCGCGATGCCGAGACCGGCGAGGGCATGGACGACACGCAGGTCCGCGACGAGATCCTGACTATCATGCTTGCCGGTCACGAAACCACCGCAAACGCGTTGACCTGGACTTTTCATCTGCTCGGAGAGCATCCCGAGATTGCGGCGGCGCTGTATGCCGAACTCGACACCGTCCTGTCCGGCCGGCGGCCAACGGTAGCGGACCTGCCGCGGCTGCCATATGCCGACGCGGTGTTCACCGAGTCAATGCGGCTTTATCCACCGGTGTGGGGCATGGGCCGCTATTTGTTGGAAGACCGTGTCATTGGAGGCTATCGCCTGCCGGCCGGCTCGACACTGCTTCTCTGCCAGTGGGTCGTCCACCGTGACGAACAGTGGTGGCCGGAGCCGGAGCGTTTTGATCCGGCCCGCTGGCTCGGGGACCGGATCGACCCGGACCGGCCGCGGTATGCCTATTTCCCCTTCGGGGGCGGCCCGCATCAGTGCATCGGCAACAGCTTCGCCCAAACCGAGGGAGTGTTGGCTCTTGCCACGATCTGTCGCCGGTGGGCGTTCGAACCCGCTATCGGTCTGAAGATCGTACCGCAGCCGCTGGTGACTCTGCGGCCGCGTGACGGCCTACCGATCATTGTCCGGCGGCGCCGCTGACGGGGCGCCGGGAGCCATGCGTCCCGGCGGTAAGAACTGTTCCGGCCATAGGCCTCGCGGCGTGGCCGGGACCGTTCGGCACGCCGGACCGGGTTCCTCGGCGCTTTGCCCGAGGCCGAGCGGACCGGTGATTGTGGCCTTCTGGCACGATCGGGGTATGCGCCGCGGCGCCGGACATATCCTTGAACGGCCACATGTTCTTGACGGGCGACGGCGAGTGAACTCGACGACATCAAGACCAAGGCTGGGGAGCCGGCCACCTGAGTCATTCACGCTGAGATGGACCCGCGCGCGCCCGCGGACCCCAGAAAACCTAGGAGAATTTATATGAGCCACATTCAGTTTGCCACTCGTGACGCGAGCCCGTGGGTACCTCATTACATAATGGCGATAGATCGAGAGAAGTGCATCGGGTGCGGTCGTTGCTTCAAGGTGTGCGGTCAGAGTGTACTGAAGCTGATGGGCCTGAACGAAGACGATGAGCTGGTCGATCCTTTCGACGAGGAGCAGGAGATCGAGCGTAAGGTTATGACCATCGAGGCTGCCGGCAACTGCATCGGCTGTGCCGCCTGCGTCCGGGTATGTGCGCCGCGCTGTCACACCTACGCGCCGGCGGAAGCGGCCTGACCAGCCGGCGGCCGTCAGCTCGCCGTCGAGATGCGGCCGGATCGGGTGGTCAGGCCGGACACCGACAGCCACTCGATCCGCCCGCTGGCCGGAGCGTCCCGTGCTGGAGGAAGCTGGGTGGGTGACTGTTAGCGCATCCACGGATCGACGTATTCCGGATCTGGACGAGGTGTCCCTCAGCCGGCTGGTGGGGTACTGGGAGGCCGCGAATTATCTGACGGTGGCGCAGATCTATCTGCGTACCAATCCATTGCTGCGCGAGCCATTGGAGCCAGGGCAGATCAAGCCTCGGCTGCTGGGTCACTGGGGTACGTCCCCGGCGCTGAACCTGGTGTATGCCCAACTGAACCGGTTGGTACGGGTGACTGGGCAGGATGTGCTGTACGTGGCCGGGCCGGGGCACGGCGGCCCGGCGCTGGTCGCCAACACCTATCTGGAAGGCACCTATTCGGAGATCTACCCACAGGTGTCGCGGGACCTGGCGGGCCTGACCCGGCTGGTCCGGCAGTTCTCCACCCCCGGGGGGGTACCGAGCCACGTCTCCGTCCCGACGCCAGGGTCGATCCACGAGGGCGGCGAACTCGGCTACGCCCTGGTGCACGCCTTCGGCGCCGCGTTCGACCACCCTGACCTGCTGGTCGCGGCAGTGGTCGGTGATGGTGAAGCCGAGACCGGGCCATTGGAGGGAAGCTGGAAAGGCATCCGGTTCCTCAACCCGGCCCGTGACGGTGCGGTGCTGCCGATCCTGAACCTCAATCAGTACAAGATTGCGAATCCGACGGTGCTGGGCCGCCTCGACCGGGCCGGGGTGACCGCCTTCTTCGCCGGCCACGGCTACGATGTGGCCTGGGTCGAGGGGAGCGACGCCCACCAGGTCCACCGGGACTTCGCGGCCAGGCTCGCCACCGCTTACAGCCAGATCCGCCGTATCCAGGACGACGCCCGCGCCCCAGGCGCGGTGGTGACCGCCACCCCGCGCTGGCCGATGATCGTGTTACGGACCCCGAAGGGATGGACCGGCCCGAAACAGGTCGATGGGGTGGCGATGGAAGGCACCTTCCGCGCCCATCAGGTGCCGTTGGCGGGTGTTCGGGAGAAGCCGGCCCAGCTGGCTCAGCTGGAGGCGTGGCTGCGTTCCTACCACCCGGACTCGCATTTCGACGCGGACGGGCGGTTGGTCGCCGATCTCGCCGCGCTCGCACCGACCGGCGACAAGCGGCTGGGGGCGACCAGCTACGCCAACGGCGGCCGGCGCGCCGTGGCGCTGCGGCTGCCGGACTGGCGTGCCCACGCGATCACGGTCGGTCCAGAAACTCGCGGAAAGGTCATCCACGAAACCACCCGGCCGCTCGGCGACCTGCTCCGCGACGTCTACCGAGACAATCCCACCACCTTCCGGGTGTTCAGCCCGGACGAGCTGACCAGCAACCGGCTCGGTGCCGTCCTCGATGTCACCGACCGCTGCCTGGTCGCCCCGACCGGCCCGCACGACGACCGGGTATCCCCATCCGGCCGGGTCATGGAGGTGCTCTCCGAGCACCTGTGCCAGGGCTGGCTGGAGGCCTACACGCTCACCGGCCGGCACGGCCTGTTCGCCACCTACGAGGCGTTCGCGATGGTTTCCGCCTCCATGCTCATCCAGCACACCAAGTGGCTGCAGGAAGCCGCCCGGCTGCCCTGGCGGGCGCCGGTACCCAGCCTGAACGTGCTGCTGACCAGCACCTGTTGGCGTAATGACCACAACGGCTTCTCCCACCAGGGCCCCGGGCTCATCGACACCGTCGTCCCCCTGTCCCCTGGCATCGCCCGGATCTGGCTGCCGCCGGACGCCAACACCCTGCTCTCGGTCGCCGATCACTGCCTACGCAGCCGCGATCACGTCAACCTCCTCGTCGCGGACAAACAGCCCCACCTGCAATACCTCTCCGCGGACGAAGCCGCTGAACACTGTGCCCGCGGCGGCTCGGTCTGGGAATGGGCCGGCAGCGACGGCGGCGAGCACCGCACCGACATCGTCCTCGCCGGGATCGGGGACGTCCCCACCATGGAGATCCTCGCCGCCGCCGACCTGCTGCGTCAGTTCACGCCGGGCCTCACCGTCCGTGTCGTCAATATCGTCGACCTGATGGCCCTGCTTCGCGCGGACCTGCACCCCCATGGCTTCTCCGTTCCGCTGTTCCGCGCCCTTTTTACCGACGAAACCGACGTCGTCGTCGGTTTCCACGGCTACAGCCGCGCGATCCACCAGCTTTTGCACGGCCGGCCCAATCCGCAACGTTTCCACGTCCGCGGCTTCATGGAACAAGGCACCACCACCACCCCGTTCGACATGGTCGTGCGCAACGGTGTCAGCCGTTACCACCTCGCCCGCCTTGCCATCGAGTTCGCCCGCACCACCCCGCGAGGCGCTGACCGGCTCGTCACCCATTGCGAGACCCAGCTCGCCCGTCATCAGGCCCACATCAGCGAACATCTCGAGGACCTTCCTGAAGTCCGCGACTGGACCTGGCCGGGCGACCATGGGCGGCCACGCGCACCGCACGTGTAGCGACTTTGCTTACAGGCAATCAGATGGCCACCGGGACGGCTGGAGCGTCGACCAGGATGAGGAACCAGCCGAGCGTCAGGAGAAGATCGTACTCGTGAAAGGCCGGGGCTCCGTCGGCTGAGCTGAGCAGGACCCGGTGGCCGCCGAGCACAATCGCAATCCCGTCCCGGGCGAATAGAACGACGTTGTGCCCGTCGGTCCGGGGAGCGCTGGTTGTATGGGTGACGAAGCCTCGAGCGAAACCCCGCCAGTTGGGTGTGATCCAACGCAGCCAGCGGTCTCCGGTCAGCCTGACGAGGGTGTTCCCGCGTCCTTTTTGGAGCACCGCGAGTACGTCGCCGGTCAACTCGGCAGTGACCCGAAGGCCGCCGTGGCTGCCTTCCACGACCATCAGATGTTTTTGGGCCCTGCATGTCACCCGGCCCTGGGCGCGCCATTCTTCCCGCATCCGGATGATTGTCTCGTCGTCAACTTGGAGCGCGAGCTGGTCCCCAGTTACGGTGACCGCCCGCCACGCGAATTCTGGCACCATCGCGCAGTCGGAGTGAACTGTCATCATGTTGCCCTCCTGCCGGGTCGTCTCGGGAAGTTCGCCCGTCGGTTCCCATTGAAAGACCAGCTGGTCAGCAGCTGGTCAGGAGCGTGAACGCGGCACCTGGGTGAACGACCAGGGCCGGCTTGGCCCTGGTGGGTGTGACACCGCGCGGGCGATGGCGGCTTGGCTGGCCGCCTGTTGTCCAGTTTGTGGCTACTCGGCTTGTTCGACTCCGTCAAAATACGTAATCGGCTGCGCGGGCGATGCGCAGGCGTGGTCAGGATCTGGTCAGTGCCACCGCTGACACTGCTACCGCTGACGGTGCTGCGGTTGCGTCCTGTCGGACATGCGACTGCACACCCTGCTGGTCACGACTTTGCTTCAAGTTGTCACAGACAGATCCCGCGTACTGGTTCATGATGGTATCCGAGGCACTGGGATCACCCAATTGGCGACATGCGTTGTTTTGTGGAACAGGATGACATGGAGTTTCGGGTTCTTGGATCGCTCGAGGTGGTGAGCGAGGCCGGGCAGGTGCCGATCGGCGGTCCGCAGCGCCGCCTGCTGCTCGCGGCTCTGCTCTCCGAGGCGAACCGTCCCATCCCTGACCGGGAGCTGCTGCGAGCCATGCAGGGCGATGACGGTTGGTACGACGAGCGTCGGCGCCAGCTCCTGCATCGGCTTCGGGTGCACATCTTGGATCTTCGACGGGTGCTGGGCCAGTCCAACGGACAGCCCTTGGCGCGGGGCGCCGGAGGATACGTTCTGCACGTCGGGGCGGAGGAGCTTGACGAGCTGGTTTTCCTCAGCTGGGTGGAACAGGCCCGGCGGCTGCTGGACTCCAGAGACGCGGCGAGTGCCGCCGACCGGATGGACGCGGCATTGGCGCTCTGGCGCGGAGAGCCATTATCGGATCTTGAAACGCGCCCCTTTGTCGAGCGTTATGCGGCCCGGTTGCGTGAGCTTCGCCTGTACGCGGAGAAAGAAAGAGCAGCCGCATATCTGGCCGCTGGTCGGCATGGGCCGCTGGTTCCGATCCTGCGGCGGCTGCTCGCCGACAACCCGGCCGACGAACGGTTACAGCTGGATTTGTCGTTGTCCCTCTACCGCGACGGTCGCCGGGAGGATGCCGCCGCCGTCTGCCTGGATGCGTTGCGCCGTTCCCGCGATCTCGGAATTGAACCGACCGCGATCCGGGAAAGGCAGCGCGTGATCCTTGCCGACGAACCATCCCTGCGCTGGGTCCCGCCAGTTGAAAAGGTCGGTCTCGTCGCCGCGGCGCGTCATCCCGTGCCGTATCAGCTTCCCACCGGGACAAGAAACTTCACGGGCCGCGAAAGGGAAGTCGCGGATCTCCTCACCTTGTTCGAAACGGCTGACGTCGGTGCGGGAACAGGCAGCGCGGGCGTGATTGTCTCGGCGATAGCCGGGCAGGCGGGTGTCGGCAAGACGGCGCTCGCCGTTCACGTCGCCCATCGGCTCCGGCCTCGTTTCCCCGATGGCATCCTTTACACAAATCTACAGGCCACGCCCGACTCGCCGGCCGAGCCGTCGACGGTTCTGGTGTCGTTTCTCCTCGGTCTGGGGGTGCCGCGTGAGCAGATAGGAGATGATCATGAGGTGCGTGCGGCACTGTACCGTTCGACGCTCGACGGCAAGCGGCTGCTCGTCGTCCTGGACAATGCGACGGATGCCGAACAGGTGCGTCCGCTGATTCCGGGCGCGGCATCCTGCGGGGTCATTATCACCAGCAGGCGTGCGCTTTCGAGTCTGGACGCGGATCACCTCCTGCTTGACGTCCTCGACTCCGACGGTGCCGTCACCCTGCTCGCCAAGGTGGCGGGTGCCGCGCGGGTCGAGGCCGAACTCGAGGAGGCCCGCACCATCGTGGCGCTGTGCGGATTTCTGCCGCTGGCGGTACGCATCGCGGGGGCGCGTCTCGAACAGCGACCGGACACGCACCTCCGCTCGCTGCGTGAGGATCTCCAGGTTGCGCGTTTGAACGTGCTCAGGGTCGGAGATCTTGAAGTGCGGGCCAGTGTCGACCTGAGCTACCGGGAGCTGCCAGCGGCGACCCGGCGAGCGTTCCGTCTGCTGTCCGTGCTGGAGACGGAGGACGTAGGGCCGCTGGCCGCGGCCGCCCTTCTTGATCAGAATGTGCGGGAGGCTTCCGAGCTGCTCGAAGAGCTGGCGGCTGGGCAGCTTCTCGAGCGTCGTGCCAGTAATGGAAGCGAGTCTCGGTATCGTTTTCATGATCTGTTGTTGTTGTTTGCGCGTGAGCGCCTTGCGCAGGAGGACAGCCCCGCCGACCGCTCCGCCGCGCTCGAACGGGTCCTGGAGATGTATCTGGCCTGCGCGGAGGAGGCCGCCAAGCGGCTGCACATCGGTATTCCGATCGTCCCACGCCGGTCTGTGCCGCAGTGGCAACCGGCCGAGGACGGAATGATCGAATCCGTTACGGGACGTCCGATCCAGTGGTTCGACCGCGAGAGCAAGAGCCTGGTCGCTCTCGTCGAACAGGCTGAGGCTGAAGGCTTCGATGAGATGACGTGGCTGCTCAGCGCCGCGCTCGTCGACTTCTTCGAGATCGGATCGCACTGGTCGTTCTGGCACCGGACCCATGAGGCGGCTCTCGCGGCAACCCGGCGGCAGCGCAGTCAGGTGGCCGAGGCGAACGTGCGCCGCCATCTCGGGCTGCTGCGCCGGTTGCAGGGTGACCGCGCCGGTGCGCGAAGGTTGTTCGAGGCGAGCTTGGCGCTGTTTGTCTCGACGGCCTGGCCGATCGGCGAGGCCGCGGCGCGCCGTAACCTGGGCGAACTGGACACAGAAGACGGCAGGATCGATGAGGCTATTGATCATCTTCGTATCGGCAGGAATCTTTTTCGTGATTTCGGTGTGACGTTCGGTGTGGCGCGGACGCTCCAAACCCTCGGTCGGGCTTATCTTGCCGCAGCTCGTCCCGCCGAGTCGTTGTCCTGCCTGGAGGCTGCGGTCGGTTACTGTGAGATGACAAGCAATCAGCTGGCGGTTGAGCGTGCCCGGATGGCCCTCGGCTCCGCCTTCCTGCGGACTGGGCGGGTGGACGACGCCATCGGGATGCTTGGTGCGGCAGCTCGTTTCTTCCAGGCGGAGGGGCATCTGCCGTTGCGGGCCGAGGCGCTGCTGTTGCTGGGTGACGCCCACAGCCGACGGGGTCGTGATCCCGAGGCGTTCGGCTGTTACGACGCCTGCATGTCCATTTTCCAGGAACGTGGCGACATGCTGAACCAGGCGAGAACCCTTGCCCGCCGGGGCAGGCTGCATTACTGGCGGAAGGACGATCTACAGGCGCGGGCGTCGTGGAGCCAGGCACTGGCATTATTTAATGATCATGATGGTGCAGAGGAGTCCGAGGTCCGTAACTGGTTGATACGCGGCCCGGGTGATCGGCTTGAGCCGGCGACGGAACGCGTCCTCGACCATTTTGATCATGATGGGTTCATTCAGCGGGTTGCGGCGAGTGAGTATGTTGTGCGGATTCTCTCCACCTGGACAGAGCTCCTCGAGGACCGGCTGCGGGATTCCTTTCTCGGTGCGCTTCTGCGCGCCCTCGACCGGGGTGCGTTGGTTCAGATCATGTTGCTGGACCCCGACTCGCCCGCGGACGTCCAGCGCACCCGGGAGATCGGCATGTCGCACGATGTCTCTGGACTGGTCCAGGCGAATTTGCGGTGCCTTCGGAGCTTCATCGACGGGCTGACCGGCTCGGACCGGGAACACATCGCGGTGCGGGTCTACCGGGCGGCGTCCACCGTCGCGTATTACCGGTCGGACGCACGCGCGCTGGTCGCGACGCTTCCGATGAGCGACTCGTCGTCCCGGACCACACAGTATGAGGTTCCGGTTGATTCGACGTTCGCGCAGTTCGTCGAGCAGCAGTTCACACAGCTGTGGACCGCCGGGAGCCGTCCGTTCGACCTGTGAGGCGGCCTGCGACCGGCAACAGGGGACGCGGCGTCGCGGCGCTGGGGCACGTACCCCAACCGGTTATCCGTCGATCTATCTGTCGATCCGGATCCACACCTGACCGTTATCGATCCGTAGGGGAAGCTGCTCCAGCCGCGCATCTGGTGCGTTGAGGCAGCTGCCCGACTGCGCATCGTAACAAAAGCCGTGCCGGGGACAGGTGAGGGTGCCCGTTGCCGGGTCCAGCTGGGCTACGTTGATGGGGAGGCCTTGGTGGGCGCAGGTGTCGCGGTAGGCGATTAGCTGATCGCCTACACTTATGATCACTACATCGGCTTCGGCGCCGTCGGCTCGCTCGAGATGTAGCGCGGTGATCTGTTGGCGGGAGAGCTCCATGGTCGTACCGACCGTGACCCAGCCGCCGTCGCGGGTGCGGACGGGACCCAGCGGGATCAGCGTCGGGGGCGGTTCACCCGCGAGCATCACCACCCGCGCGATGGATGCGACCCCTCCGACCAGAGCGTCCTTGACTACTTCACGCAGTGTGACTCCGGTCAGGGCACGGCTGTTGCAGGTACCGTTCACCCGCAGGAAGGCCGTATCCCCGTCGATCCGGATCAGTTCGACATCCCCGCCGTGGGCACGCAGATAGGGCCGTACCTTGTCGAGCGCGTGCAGCGATTCGGTCACCGGCGTGGGCTGGATGACGTGGTGCATCGAGAAGAGCAGGTGCACCAGAGGATCATCCGCGAGTTCGAACAGGAGCTCGCGGCCGCGAGGGTCGGCGCGCAGTTTCCGGACGATGGCGTTGATCCCGCTGCCATGGAGGGCTTCGACGGCGTGGCGGAGCTGCTCGGCTTGCTGCCGCGCGGCGGGTTCCAGGTTCTGGACGGCGGCCGCCGCCTCATCCAGCGCCTCCGACAGCGCGTCGAAGCTGGGTTCGTTCCGCTGCGGCCCGATCGGCCGAGTGCTGCTCATCGTTGGACTCCTAGGTCCTCTGGGGCAGCCGGCCGCACGAAAAGAATTATGATCGCGTACTCTTTGACCGGCTGGTTCCCCCTCGGCCGGGTTTGGACAAGACCGTGGGTACCTTCTCACGATCCCATAAGGTTGACGGGTCACCGCCGAAATCGGCCGGGCATATGACGGCTGTCACCTGCCGGCCGCCGAGCCGGCCGTCATGCTGGTCACACCGGTCAGTTTCCGGACATTTCATCCCCTCGGTGGCCGGCGGCTCGTTTGCTGGCGTGGTGAACAACTCCGCCGAAGCATGCCGGGCGTGGCGGCCGGCCACCGAGGGGGAAATCGCCCCATCGCCGGCCAATATCGGGTGTACCCGGGCCAGTCGCGGCTGTGGTCGTCACGAAATGCTGTCAAGAGGTTACCCTGTGTTTGAACCATCCCTCTTGCCGGCCATTGTCGGGGCGAACAGGCTGCGTTCCGGGCCGCGCCAGCCCGGTCGGCGCCAGTCTGGAGCAGCGTATTGATTAATATTTTTCCGGTCGGGCGCAACGGATTCCCGCATGGCCGGTGACCCGTTGATCGAAAATGCCCGTATTCCGTACATTACCCGCTTTGGCCCGCGGCAATCACTGGGCGCCGCGAGCCGGACAGTCCTATTGCCGGGCGCTCTAAATCCTTCCTGGCAGTAGGCGAATCTTTTTGAAAGGTGGCAAGTATGGCTCGCGACGCAGCGCCCGTCGACGCTACCGTGCCGGCTCCCGACGGCTTCGCGCCCTGGGTGCCTCGGCCGCGGGTGCCGACGGATGAACCCGCACGGCGCCGCTGGGACACTCTGGCGGGCGGCCCGGTCAGCGGGCGCCTGGGACCGGTAGCCGGTGTACTGGTCATTGTGCTGGGCGGGATCTATCTGATCTGGCGCCTGGGCACGCTCGACGGTACGGGCGCGTTCGGTCGCCTCTTCTACGGCGCTGAGTTGGTCAGCTACATAACTGTCGCCTGGACGGTGGTGATGATCGGCCGGATGCGCCCGGATAGAGTACGCCACGCCGGGACGCCGGTGGGAACGCTTGATGTGTTCGTGACGGTGTGCGGTGAGCCGGCGTCCATGGTCGAGCGGACGCTGCGTTTCGCCCTGGCGATCGACTACCCACACCAGACCTACGTTCTCAATGACGGCCGCATCGCCGGCCGGAAGAACTGGCGGGAAATCGACGCGCTCGCCGCACGGCTCGGCATACCGTGCTTCACCCGCGTCGACGGGACCCCGGGAAAGGCCGGTAATCTCAACCACGCGCTGGCCCGCACCAATGGCGACGCGGTCCTGACCCTTGATGCCGATCACCTGGTGGTGCCGGACGTGGGGGAGCGGATAGTCGGTTATCTGCGCGACGCGGCAGTTGGCTTCGTCTGTACTGCCCAGTGTTTTGACACGGGTCGCGCGGATGTCCTGAACAACGCTGATCCCATGCTCTTCCGTGCCATCCAGCCGGCGAAGGACCGTGACAACAGCGCGTTCTCCTGCGGCAACGGGACCCTGTATCGCCGGTCGGCTCTCGAGTCGGCTGGCGGATTCAGCGAATGGAATCTGGTCGAAGATGTGCAGACATCCTACGAACTGCACGCGCGTGGTTGGTCCAGCGTCTACCATGCCCGGCCGATTTCGATCGGGACGGCGCCGGCGACCGCCGCCGTCTACGCCAAGCAGCGTCTGCGATGGGCGATGGACCATATGCGCCTGCTACTTTTCGACAACCCGTTGCGCAAACCAGGCCTGCGGGGCTGGCAGCGGGCGCACTACCTGCACACCAGCCTCAGCCCGCTCCTGACCACGGTCCAGATGGTTTTTTTGGTGGGCCCACCGATGTCTGTGATCTTCCGGATGCGGCTGGTGTCCGGTGCCGCTGAAGAGGCCTACCTGTTCTTCGGCCTGCCCTACCTGCTTAGTTCGGCGCTCTTCATCGTCGCCTATGCGGGGGGCAGGCCCGCGGCCCGAACGGTCGCGAGTTCGCTGTTCATTGCCCCGCTGTATCTGATCGCGTTTCTGTGGGTTGCGTTCGGTTACCGGCCGCGTTCCTCCGGTACGACCGAGAAAGTGTTCCAGCCGAAGATGTCCGTGCTGGTCCTGCCGCAGATTACTTTCGCGCTCACGCTGGTCGCATCGATCATTATCTATGCCTTCGACACGCGCCCCGGTCGTCCGGTGTTCGCGTTGGTGTGGGCTGGGATCATGTTGATGATGATGGCTGGTCCGCTGTCCGCGGTCAGTGAGCGACGTGCGGCGGTTGAGCGCTGGCAGGTACCGATACGTGGCACGATCATTCTCGCTGTCGCCCTGCTGTCGGCGTTGACGTTCGCCAACTGATCGGGCTGGACCGAATCACCCGCTGGCGTCCTGGGCCTGGTCCGGGCTGGTCCGGACCAGCCCGGACGGGGGGCGGCTGTTGTTGTGAGAACTCGCTGTTGTGAAAACTCGCGAAAGCTTACAAAAGGTCGCAGACGAGCCCGAGTTCCTGCTGGACCGCCGTGCTGAGACTGTCGCAGCCGACGCCGGCCGTACCGAGCTCGACGACAGCCCAGCGGTTGCCCGGGTGCCGTAGCAGGGCGATCGCTGGGTCGGTCTCACCACTGGCTGGCACGACATGGGCAACCGCGACGGTCGGGTCGATCCTGGATACGCGGACGTCGACCACCTGGATGCCGTCCGGGGGAACCTCACCGAGCAACGGGCTCGTCCGTACCGCCCGCGTGATCTGCTCATCAGTGGATGGACCAGCGCTCCCGATCGGCGTCGCGACGGCCGACCTGTCCGCTATGTCCGTGGCTGGCACCGTGGCTGGCACCGTGGCTGGCACCGTGGCTGGCACCGTGGCTGGAGTGGCCTGGATGTTGGATGGCGCCGTAGGTGGCGCTGAGGAGGATGCCGTCAGTGCGTCGGTGGGCATGACAATCACAGCCGCGAGCGCGGTCGCGGCGAAGAGCAGCTGAGAAACTGGCGGGCGGGTCATCCGTGCTGCCCGCGCAGCGGGCCGGATGCGTGACATGCGGTGTGTGCCGTTCCGTGTGTACCTGGTGTTCCGTGGGCGTGTGACGTTCGGTGCGCGCTGGGCTGTCGGACCCCTCCGTTGTCGAGCCATGGAACAGCTCTACCCGTCCTGGCGTACTTAACCCATGTAACACATCTGACACCAGGCTGTCGGCTGACCGTAAAGAGGGGGTGATCAGGGGAAGAGTCCCTGTACGCCGGGCTCGGGCTGCCGCTATGGACAACATCACCGCCGAGATGTCAATCACGAGACACCGCTGGACCGACGAGTGATCCGCTGTGGTCACGCGCCCATGTTCCAGCTGCTGATCTCGAAAATCTCGAAAGATCGTGTGAAGGAGCCGGCGTCAGCCGAGGAACAGGTATGTGCCGCGGAACAGGCACAGGACGGTGAACACACCAAAGCCGACTATCCAGATTATGGCGGGAATGCCGGTGATCTCGGCCATCGCGTCCGCGTCCGAGGACCATGCTCCTTTCCGGTGCGCTCGGTGCAGGTCGAGAACGGACCGTGGCCCGGCCAGCAACAGGAACCAGGTGAGGAAACACGCGAGCGCACTTTGCGTGCCCACCGAGGCCGAATGCAGTACCAGAATGACCACGGCGCCGGTACCGGCGACGATCATTTTTCCGAAGCCGTTTCGGGTGACGAGGAAAAGCGCCGCCAGCGCCAGGAGGGCAAGGAGCAGCGTCGCGGTGATGTGACCGGCATTCAACAGGGCCGCCGCTCCCAGCCCGAGCCCGGACGATGCGGTGTAACCGGCTGCCAGCATGAGGAATTCGGCGAACCGGTTGCGCCGCCCATATGTGCTTGTGAGGCCTGACGTGTCCGAGAACAGCCATACCCCAAGGACCCAGCGTCCGAGGAGGTAGGCGACAAGCGCGTGACCGCCCTCGTGCGCGATCGTGTCGAGGTGGCCGCTGCCGTGCCAGGTCCATGTGGGCACGACCGCCGCGAGGGCGGCCAGGCCAGTGAGCACGATAATCCATAACGGCGTGCCGACCCTGTCCGCGACGATCATCGTCAGGCCCATGCTGCTACTACCGTTGTTCATGGCGCCCCCGGCACGACACGATTCGCATTGGCTCATCAATATTGGCTCTGCTGATGTGCTAATCACATAATTTTTTCGCCGGCTGGACAACTGAATATTTTTTCGCGCGGCGGGAGGGCGCGGAGGAGCTGGTCAGCCGCTGTCGCGCCGGCTGACGAGATCAGTGATCTTTCGAGGTTTGTGCGCGGCGGGCCGTTGTGCTCCGGTGCTGGGGCCGTGCTCCAGCGGGGGTGCCGCGATCCAACAGGACATCCCAAGGTTTCCGAAAGCTTCCCCTCAGGCGTGACCGCCACGGTATGCACATGACACACGTGTGGTTGAGCCCGAGTCTGCCCGCCGACCCGGGGGCGATGGCCGGCGCGCTCGGACCCGGCTACGAGGTCCTGCCACCGTCGGCTGAGCCACCGTTCGGGGACGACCAGCCTGGGGACAACCGGCTTGGGGAGCAACCGTCAACCGGTGTGGCCGACGACGGCCTGAGCGAGCCGCGGACGCAACGGCTGGTCCAGCTGATCATTGTTGCCACGATCTATGAGCGGGAGCTGCTGGCGGCTCTTGCGGCCCGCCCCGGCGACACCCGCCTGGTGCTGGTCACGCCCCCGGGCGTTGATGTCCCGCCGGATCTGGGTGCTCAGGTACGGCCGCAGGTGGTCGGCCCGGCCTCATCGGTTGCCGATGTGGCCGCGCTGATCCGTGCCGTTCCCGCGGATACATCCATGGATGTGCTCGGGCCGGCGGGGGCTGACGCGCCCTGGTGGGCCGGCGCGGGCCGGCCCGAGATCCACTCGGCGGCCGGGCCGGCGGATCTGCCGACGGCGGCGCAGCCCACGGCGGGAGGCGGTTGGCAGTTCGGTCGGCGGTTCGGTCGGCGCGGTGGCCTGATCGCCGCGGGCGCCATACTCGCGGTCGTACTGGGTACCAGTGCCGCTGTCATGGCCGCAGCTGGTGGGGGGAACAGCGGCAGCCAGACCGTGGACGCCGCCAGTCCCGGCGGGCTTCCCAGCTACGGGCCGGGCCGTGGCCGCTTTCCCGGCGGTGGTGGCTTCGGCGAAGGCCGGATGCCAGGTGACGGGTTCCTGGGCGGGGATCGGTTCCAGGATGGCGACGGCCCGGCGATCGATCTGGAGAAGTTCCAGGCGTGTCTGAAGGACAAGGGCATCACCCTCGGCGGCAGCAACGGGCAGTCTCGTCCGGACATGAGGGATTCGAAGGTCCGTGCGGCCTTCCGCCAGTGCATGGTGGACGCCGGGGGAGCAGCCGCGCCAGCCGGCCCTCCCGGTGACGACCAGCCCGGCGACATGGGCGGTCCGGCTGGCGCGGCTTCGGGCACGAGCCCGGCCAAGCCCACGACCTTTGTCGCGTCGGCGGCGACACTCACGTGAGGAAGGCGCCACCGCCGTCAGCAGGTCAGCAGGCCAGCAGCAAGGGGAGCACACGATGACCACGAACGCCGGCGACCTCGACTGGGGGTCGGTCAGACCCGACGTCGACATCCCGGCACGGCGTCAGGAGCCATCACCTGGGGCGCTGGGTGGTCACGCTCACGCGGCGCCGAGCGCACCCCCGATCCGGCTGCCCCGGCCGTTGCGGGGGCACTCCGCGGACCCGTGGTGGATACGTCCGGCCCTGCTTGTTCTGCTGGCCGCCACCGCCGTCACCTACCTGTGGGGGCTCGGCGCGTCTGGTAACGCCAACAGCTTCTACGCCGCCGCGGTGCAGGCCGGTACGCGGAGCTGGAAGGCGATGTTCTTCGGCTCGTTCGACTCGTCGAACTTCATCACTGTGGACAAACCGCCAGCGTCACTGTGGGTGATGGCTTTGTCCGGAAGGATTTTCGGCTTCAGCGGCTGGAGCATGCTTCTACCGGACGCGCTGGAAGGCATGGCATCCGTGGGCATCCTCTATCTCACGATCCGCCGCTGGATCGGTCCTCGCGCGGGTCTTGTTGCCGGTGCCATGCTGGCCCTGACGCCGGTGGCCGTCCTGATGTTCCGATTCAACAACCCGGACGCGCCGCTCACGCTGCTGCTCATCGTAGCGGCCTACTGCGTGGTGCGCGCGACCGAGACCGGGAGCTACCGCTGGATCGCGCTGACCGGTGCCGCGGTCGGCTTCGCCTTCCTGACGAAGATGATGCAGGCGTTCCTGCCGGTGCCGGCGTTCGGGCTTGTCTACCTGGTGGCCGCCCCGACCTCGATCGGCCGGCGGTTGGTGGGGCTCCTGGTCGGCGTCGGCGGTGTGCTTGCCTCCGCGGGCTGGTTCGTGGCGGCCGTGGAACTGTGGCCGAAAGATTCCCGGCCCTACATCGGCGGTTCGACCAACAACAGCTTTCTTGAGCTGACCTTCGGCTACAACGGTCTTGGACGGATCTTCGGCGATGGGGGCGGGGGCGCTCGGGGCGGGGGTGGCGGGCAACTGCCGGCCGGTATCGCCCAGTACCTGCGGGGCATGCCCGGCGGTGCTGGTGCCGGCGGTGCTGGCCGTGGCGGTCCCGGGGGGATGTTCGGTGGCCCGACCGGCTGGAACCGGATGTTCGGCAGCCAGTTCGGTACCCAGATCTCGTGGCTGCTGCCGGCTGCGCTGATCGTCCTGGTGGGCGGGCTGTGGGTCACCCGCCGGGCGGCCCGCACGGACCGCATCCGTGCCGGTCTTCTGCTGTGGGGCGGCTGGACGCTCGTCACCGGCATCGTATTCAGCTATATGAGCGGAACCATCCACCCGTACTACACGATCGCGCTGGCGCCGGGAATCGCCGGCCTTGTCGTTTTCGGCGGTACCGCGCTGTGGCGTGCGCGGGCCTCCCGGGTTTCCCGGACGTTGATGGCGGCGGCTGTCGCGGTCACCGGCACGTGGTCGTTCATTTTGCTCGACCGCAGCCCTGAGTGGTACCCGGCACTGCGGTTCGTCGTTGTTGCCGCCGCGGTTCTCGGCGCGCTCGCGTTGCTGGTCGGCCGGCGGCTGTTCACCGCCGCCGGGGTGGCCGCGGCCGCGGCAGTGGTGATCGCGCTGGGTGCGCCGTCGGCTGCCTACGCCCTTGACACCGCCTCAACGCCCCACATGGGCGCGATTCCAACCGCGGGGCCGGCCACTGCCGGCGGTGGTGGTTTTCCTGGTGGTGGGTTTCCCGGTGGTGGGTTTCCCGGTGCGGCGGCTGGACGGTTCCCCAGCGGGGGCTTCCCCGGCCTCGGGGCCGGTGGCGGCGGTGGTGCTGGACAGCCGGGAGGCGGCCAGCGCGGTGGTGGACCCGGGGCCGAGCAGACCGCCAACGCCGAGCTCGTCCAGTTGCTCAGGAACGGCCAGCGAGGCTACCGCTGGGCCGCGGCGGCGTCGGGGTCCCAGGTGGCCGGCTCGCTCGAGCTCGCCAGCGGTACCGCGATCATGTCGATGGGCGGGTTCAGCGGCGGTGACCCGGCACCGACGCTCGCCGAGTTCAAGCGGTATGTCGCTCATCACAACATCCATTACTACATCGCGGGTGGTGGTTTCGGTGGTTTTGGTGGCCGTGAAAACAACGGGATCACCTCCTGGGTGCAGAGTGCCTTCACCGCCAGGACTGTCGGTGGGCAGACGGTCTATGACCTGACGATGCCGGGGTGAGCTATACCTGAGTACGGTCAGCTGCTCGTCTGTTTGTCGTTCGAGAGCATGCCGCCTGTTGGGGACTCTGCCGCCGCAAGAGGCCTGGGATGGGTGACGATGGGGCTGTGAGCGGGCCGGTCATGGGCGGTCGAAAGTGGGGGGTTATGAGCGGGCGGGCAGCAGCAGGGCGGCGGGCATGACGCGGCCAGGCCGAGCGGGGGAGGGGACTACGGCGGAGCCACTGGAGCCGCTGCATGCGGACGACCCGGTATCGGTCGGCAGGTACATGCTGGACAGCCGTCTCGCCGTCGGCGGCATGGGCACGGTCTATCTCGGCCGGGACACGCTGGGCCGACAGGTCGCGGTCAAGGTGATCCGGCCGGACCTCGCCGCCGATCGCGACTTCCGGGAGCGGTTCCGGCACGAGGTCGCCGCGGCCCGACGGGTCTCGCCGTTCTGTACGGCATCGGTGCTCGACGCCGACCCGGACGCCTACCCGCCGTATCTCGTCACCGAGTACATCGATGGCAGGCGGCTGGACCGGGTGGTGACGGAGGACGGTCCGCTGCCCGCCTCGACCCTGACCGGTACCGCGATCGGGGTGGCGACGGCACTGACGGCCATCCACCGCGCGGGGATCGTCCACCGTGACCTCAAGCCCGCCAATGTGATCATGTCGTTGTCCGGGCCGAGGGTTATCGACTTTGGGATAGCCAAGCCCGCCGCTACCACACGTCATGATCTCGATCGTGGACTGATCTTCGGGACCTACGGGTGGATGGCGCCCGAACAGATCCTCGACGATCCGGTCAGCCCGGCCGCGGACATCTTCACCTGGGGGCTTCTGGTCGGCTACGCGGGAACGGGCCGGCACCCGTTCGCGGAACCGGGAGCCTTCGGGCCGGCCGCTGACGCCAGCCTGGGGCGGCGGATCGTGGAGGAGGCACCGGACCTGACCGGTCTCGCCCGACCGCTGCGGGGGCTGGTCGAGACCGCGTTGACCAAAGATCCGAGGGCGCGGCCAGCCGCGCGTGATCTGCTCATGCGTCTGGTCGAGGGCAACGCGGACGTCAGCGCATCCACGCCGATCGATCAGATACTCGGGCGGACACAGCGGATGGCCGCTGTCGCGCCACCGACCCGCCGTGGTTCGCCAACGTTCGCGACCGGCCAGCTATCGGGACAACCAGCGCGTTTCGGGCAGCCAGCGCGGTTCGCCGAGCCCGCCGGCGAGGCCCCGCCCCCCGGGTATCCGCCGGCCGCGCCGTCGCGGCCGCGTCGTCGCTGGTGGTTGCTGGCCCTGGCCGCCGTGCTCCTGCTGCTGCTCGGTTGGGTGGCCCTGCGGGGCCTCGGCGGTAACGACACAGGCGCACCGCCCGCCGTTTCCAGCTCCGCGCCCGCGCCTGCGGCTTCGGCGCCCCCGTCCCCTTCTCCCGTCCTGTCCGGGGCGGCCGGGGTCGGTGTCCCGGTCCGCGATGGGCAGCTTGAGTTCACCGTGACACATGTGCAGTGCGGCCTCGATCAGTTGAAGATCGGGTTGATCACCAGGCATCCGGACGGCCAGTACTGCCTGGTCGCCCTTACCGCGCACAACATCGGCGGTTCGACCCGGAATCTGTCGGTGGCCCCGCAGCGGCTTGTCGACAGCGCTGGCTCAGACCACGATTCCAGCCAGCTCCTGTCGCGGATGGTTTTTTCGGAAGATATCTGGGGGAACATCTCCGCGGACGAGACGGCGAGCGGCACCCTCGTCTTCGACATCCCCCAGGACGTCACCGCTGATCATCTGGAGTTGCACGACGGCCCGTTCAGCGGCGGGGCTGTCGTCTCACTTCGATGAACGGCTGGTCAGGCTGCGAAGACGACGGTTCGGCCGCCGTTGAGCAGGATGCGGTGCTCGGCGTGCCAGCGCACGGCTCGGGCGAGTACCTGGGCTTCGATGTCGCGGCCTACGGCTG
>NZ_CAKJTM010000029.1:50872-55235 GCF_917627345.1 Protofrankia sp. CiP3
CAGGTGGTGGAAGGGCACACCGTGCCAGCGGACCAGCTCTTCGGCGTCGCGGTGGTTGGACACGACACCGGCGATCTCGATCGACAGGGTGCCGGCACGGCGGCGCGACAGCAGGTCGGCCAGACAGTGATCGTGCTGCGAGACCATGATCATGGTGCGGGATCGGACGGCGGCGTCCCAGATCTGCCAGTCCATCGAGAAGGTCTCGGCAACCGCGCCGAAGGCGTCACACAGATCCTCCAGGCTGCCGTGCGGCTCCTCCACGTCGGCGGCCAGGCGCAGGAAGAAGTGGGTGCTGTCGGGGTCCAGATACTGCTGGGCTTCGACGATGTTGCAACCACTCTCGGTGATGAAGGAGGACACCGCCGCGACGATGCCCCGCCGATCGGGGCAACTGAGCGTGAGTATCAGACGCTGACAGGACACGCGTCCACGATAAGGGGTCAGCCGAGCGACGGCGTATGCGGTCCATCCGCTCGGATACGGCGATCTACTCTGTATCGATATCCGTACTACCCAGCGCCGAATCAGCAGGCCGGACCCCGAACTTCGTCATCAGTTCCCGCTCTCGGCCCGCCAGGTGTTCGGCGCGGCCTGCTATGAACTTGGCGTCGTCGCCTTTCATGATATGAGGTAGTAGGTCGATGGGAATTCCGTGACTTTGGAGTACCGCCAGCTCGATGTCGGCCGGAAGGGTGCGCAGGGCGCGTCGCACGGATGTTCCGGGCTGTGTCGGGAAGATGATCCGATTAGCCGGGCTCTGGGTACCGTCAGCCTTTTCCGTGATGATCTGTCGGTATGCTCTGGTGTCAGCCCGCTCAAGCGTTCCCACAACGTCGATGGCTGCACCGGTGGAATCCAGACGCTCTCGCAACTCCTGTAGCTCCCACAGGATGAAGGTTCTGATCCGGGCGCTGCGCATGTCGAAACGATCGGGAAAGGGCCGGGCGACCTGATTCTGACCTTCGGGTCCTGGTCCGCCGTCGGCGAAGATTTTCATGGTGTTCAGGTAGTTCTTGACCTGGGTTGAGTTGGCTCCGGCGAAAAATCCTGACCAGGAGGTGGACCAGAACCATCTGCGAAGTGTTTCCACCTGCTCACCGGTGGGGTTGTCCCGTATGTTGAAGAATATGGTCAGGAGGAGGATCTGAATGTTGTAGGGTACCAGTCTCGCGAGTGGAACACCTATGTCGTCCCGAAGAAATCTGATGGTTCTTCCCAGCGCGATTTCGGTCCGCTCCACGGCGTCATTAAGACGATCACGGTTACGGCTGGCCAGTGATTCCCAGCGACTTGTCTGCACGTCCTCCTCGCCGGCAACCGCCAGCAGGGACCGGAAGACCGCACTGGCCGGAAGATCTGAATAACCAACCGAGGAAAGAGCCTCGATCATAATATTGATGCGTTCGTTGAGATTCTCCTCGGAATCATGATGGTAGGTCAGTGCCGACACCATCTGAACGGCGGACATAGCTTGTCCCTTGCTGTTCAAACGGGAAAAAACCTCGACCGCCTGCTCGAGGGAACCTCCCACCAGCCGCACGACGGCGATCTTGTACGATTTGATTCGTTGCGCGACCTGCTCGGCTTCGTCGATGAGCGCTTCGACATGGTCGGTGGCCGGCAGCGTCTGCAGGTCCCGGGCATATCCTAGAAAATCGAGTGTCCGGAGCACCGCCCGAACCGGGAGATAATGTGCGGGGGGTTGTTCCGCGCGCGTCCAGTGACGAAACTTCGATTGTCTGGTGAAGCCCGGCCTGGTGGTGCCCAGCTCGCGGTAGACCCACCACATCCATGACCGCTGTTCGGTCGTACGTTGGTCAGTGGTGGGCCGCAGGAGGCTGCCGTACAAGGTTGACAGACGCTGATGGCCGTCCAGTATGTATGAGACCGAAATGGTTGGCGATGAACTGCGGATATCAATGTTTCCGATCTCGTCGAGACTCGGGACGGGCTGCTCCGTTTCCCACGCGAGTAGGCTACCGATCGGGTAGCCCCGTTCGATGCTGTCGAACAGATCGAGCATCTGGTCGGGACGCCAGACAAAAGGACGCTGAAAGCGGGGAACACGTAGCCTTCCCAGGCTGATGTCATCGAGAATATCGCCGAGAAGCATGATCTCGGGCTTGACAGTCATCTCGCCGGGCTGTGACGGGCTTTCTTTCGACACCTCAGACCACCTCGCTGATCATTTTGAGCAAGAGTCTCAGCTCTGCTTCGACTGCCTGCCCGAGCGTTGCGAAGTCCTCCACCGCCAGATCGGCTGTACCATCCGCCAAGCATTCGAGAATCTTTCTCCCGAACCCGGCAGCAATGATATTCAGGGTCTCGTCGTCCAGCGTCGCGAAGAGCTCCTTCTGCGCTGGCGGGATCCGGACTGAACCGTCTTGTTCACGCTGGAAGCCCGACTTCATGTCGAAGTATCCGCGTTGCTTGTCCGTCAGCCGGCTCAAAGCGGTAACCCGTTGTCTGTGTGTTTCGTCCCCGTGAGCCTTCAGCAGTGCCTTGTCGGGAATGTAGTTCTCGGCTTCGCGCAGAGTGAGAACGTGAACTTGTATATCATACCGGCGCAGGCTCGCCGCGATCTCATGCGGTTTGGTAGTGGAATTCGGGATCAGCCGGTCGCTGTCGAGAAGACCCCGGACCCGGATGACCGTCCGAAACGGGCGGGCAGCTTCGTGCGCGACATCCATGAAGCGCCCGGATGAGGTCGCTTCTGCTGAATGCCCGGAATAATGCTCGCAGCAGTACGCCTTCGGAAACCACGTCCTCGACGACGATAACCGCCGGATGTGTGAGGTCGGCTACAATCTGGTCCAGGTTCTCATTTGTGACCTTTGCGATGATTTTTTCGGTTGAAGCTGACCAGGCAGCTGCGGCGACGCTTTTTTCAATGAGTGAGTGATAGACGGAAGCGAGTCCGGGGATGTGTTCCTTGAAATATTCCTTTGCTTGCTTCTCGGTGTCGGTGTCGATTCGCCAGTGGTGTCGCTCTCGTGTCACCAGATCCACCAGGCGGATGATCAAGTCGAAGTTCTGGGGGCTGGTGAATATCTGTGGGTCAGTTCTGACCTGCACCGCTCACATCCTGGAATTCTGTGCGTCGGCAAGCGCGCGCACCTCGCGGTAATCCTCGGTGAAGATACCGTCCGGCCAGTTCTCGACGTTACCGAGACGGTCCAATTCGATGTGTCTGACCTGCGCCGAGGTTCCATCGTGGTCCACGAAGTACAGTGCAATCTTATCCGGATCAAGACTGCCTTCGGCGATGCGCCGACGGAGTCGCAGGATGAATGTCTCGCTGTGCGTTTCCACGATGAAACTGCATGACGGCTGCTTCACCCCGGCGATGTAGAGGTCGGCCAATGCGGCGTGCCCAGCCGGATGCAGATGCAGTTCCGGCTGTTCGATGATTTCTAGCGTCGATCGAGCGGGTGGATGGAGGCCGTCCATCGCCCGTTGGACAAGAATGGGGAGTGCCTGGGCAATGCCAGTGCCCGTGTCCACCAGGTTGACCCGGATCTCCGGGGAACTAGTCGAGGCCAGCACCAGCGAGTACAGGTTGTTCTGGATGTCGACATCCACCAGCCACCCGGGGAGTTCCCGACGGAAATAAGCGTTGATCTGGTCGACCAGCAGTCCACTCCGGCGAAATCGATCGTCGGCAACAATTGTGGGTGTGGCCTCACCCATCACTCCGACCGCATCCGGCGCCCGGGCGGGAAGGCGGTAGTAACGATGTGGCTGGTGACGGAATGGTCCAACATAACGGATCGTCGGAAAATCGTCGCGAATCAGATGAATCGCCCGAAGAAAGACATCAAGATCGTCATGGTCGAATGCGTGACCAGGCGTGATGGCTTCCGGAAGAAGTCCGGCAAAATGGACTCCCATGGCCCAGGAGGAGCCGTTTTTGCTGAATTCATACCATCTGTCGTGAGAGCGAGGGTCGCTGAGGTCCCAGTTGAGCTCGAGCCGTCTGCCTTGTACGGAAAGGACAAATCTGCTGACTAGCTGAATCTGGTACTCATCGATGTTCTGGACCTCTGATTCGACGTTGATGGTCCCCATGCTTTCAGTTTCGAACCGCTGTCCTATGTGTATGCTGCCGTGCGGCCGATGTCCGAAGATGAGATCGGTGAAAGTTCCCGCGACGTCGATGCCCAGTGATTCCATCTCAATGGGAGCGCCGGAGCCGGTGCGCATACCGGTTGAGACAACAGCTGGCAGCCGGGCGAGAGCACTTTTTCCGGCGTTATTGCGGCCGAGTAGAACTGTGAGCGGGCGCAGTTCGACAGTCTGCTTCCGATCGAAGCACTTGTAGCTCTCGATGGTCAGCGCTCGCAGGGACATACCTCCCAGC
>NZ_CAKJTM010000030.1:0-16556 GCF_917627345.1 Protofrankia sp. CiP3
GGCCGCGGTCCGCCCGCGCGGCGGGCGCTCGGGCCGCGGACGGCCCGGCCGCGGTGCCAGGCGACCCAGGGCAGCCCCAGCGGCGAGCAACCCAATAGGCTGAGAGCGCCCGAGGATAGGGCGTTCGATCAGTGAGCGGCTCATCCGCGCCCGGTCCGGCAAGGCGGCGGAGGAAGGCGCCCTGGTGGTGGGCGCCGACTGAGGACAACGCGGCCGGGCGGGATGCGGGGAGCCGCGAGCCGGACAGTCCTATCCTCGGGCGCTCTAAGAACGCCCCACCCCGAGGTGTTCCAAAGGCCGCGCGGTCACGGCTGTTGCGTGCGGCTGGAGGCCCCAAGCAATCCAGCCGCGGAGGCCGCCATGGCACAGGTGCTGAGCAAAGGCGCGAACGCATCGCTGTCCATCACCGAGGTACGTGTGGAGATCATCTCGTCGACTCCGCTGGACATAGCCGCGCTGCTGGTGACGGCGAGCGGCAAGGTCCGCTCGGACGCCGACTTCGTGTTCTTCAACCAGCCCACCGGCCCTGGGGTCCGCCTTCTCCCGCCCGCCGCGCTTGAGTTCGCGTTGGCACAGGTACCCGCCGATATCGACAAGGTTGTCATCACCGGCAGCCTGGACGGGTCCGGTCCGCCGGCCTTCGCCACGGTCGAGCGGTTGCAGGTCGTTGTCAGAGATCCGCGGGGAGCGGAGCTCGCCCGTTTCGACCCGGTCGGGCTGACCGTTGAGACGGCATTGATACTCGTCGAGCTGTACCGGCGCCAGGGGGCCTGGAAGGTGCGGGCGGTGGGCCAGGGCTACGCCTCCGGCCTTGCCGGCATCGCCACCGATTTCGGGATCACGGTGGATGAGCCGGGGGCGGCGGATGAGGCTCCCACCCAGCTCTACATGCCGCCCGCGCAGCCGTCGTCCCCAGCGGCGCCCGTACCGCACTCCCAGAGCTGGGGAGGCCCGCCGCAGTCGGCTGCCGCCCCGGCTCAGCAGCCGCGCTCCTGGGGGCCGCCGCAGCCTTGGGGGCCGCCGCAGCCCGGCCAACAGCAGCCCCCGCCGCCGGTCACCGGTGCTCCGGCCGTCAACCTCGACAAGGGCCGGGTCTCGCTGCACAAGGGCCAGAGCGTCTCGCTGGTCAAGACCGGGGCCGCGCCGTTGACCCGGGTACGGATGGCCCTGGGCTGGGATCCGGCCCACCGCGGCCGCCAGATCGACCTGGACGCCTCCTGCATCCTGTTCGACGGCCGCGGCAAGGACGTCGACAAGGTGTGGTTCATGTCGAAGAAGGGCGCCCGCGGCGCGGTGCGCCATTCCGGGGACAACCTCACCGGCAGCGGCGAGGGCGACGACGAGACCATTTTCGTCGACCTCGCGGCGCTCCCGGCCAGCATCGAGGCGCTGGTCTTCACCGTGAACAGTTTCCAGGGCCAGCATTTCACCGAGGTCCGCAACGCCTTCTGCCGGCTGGTCGACGATTTCACCGGTGCCGAGCTGGTCCGTTTCGACCTGTCCGAGTCAAAACCACACACCGGCCTGGTCATGTGCAAGGTGGCACGTCAACAGGGCGGACCGCACTGGACCATGACGGCAATCGGCGAATTCCATGACGGCAAGACCGTGCGCGCGATGGTAGGGCCGTCCAAACAGTACCTGTAGTGGGCGGCCGGGCGCGCGGAGAATTCGTGCTCGCGCGCCCGGCAGCTTCACCCGCTACGGGAGTTTGTACTCCTTGAGCAGCGCCCGGCTGATGATGCGCTTCTGCACCTCGGAGGTGCCTTCACCGATGAGCATGAACGGCGCCTCCCGGAAAAGCCGCTCGATTTCGTACTCCTTGGAGTAGCCGTAACCACCGTGGATGCGGAAGGAATCGGTGGTCACCTCGTGGCAGTATTCGCTGGCAAGATACTTGGCCATACCGGCCTCGACGTCGTTGCGCTGCCCGCTGTCCTTCTTGCGAGCGGCGTTCACCATCATCAGATGGCCGGCCTCGACCTTCGTCGCCATCTCGGCCAGCTTGAAGGCGATCGCCTGGTGGTCGGCGATCTGCTTGCCGAAGGTGCGGCGCTGCTGGGCGTAGGCGATAGCCAGCTCGAATGCCCGGATCATGATGCCGCACGCGCGGGCCGCGACATTGACCCGGCCCACTTCGACACCGTCCATCATCTGGTAGAAGCCCTTGCCGCGGCCGTCGACGCCGCCGAGGATCGACGAGGCGGGAACCCGGTGGTTGTCCAGCACCATCTCGGTGGTCTCGACACCCTTGTAACCAAGCTTGTCGATTTTCCCGGGAATTGTGATGCCCGCGTTGGTGCCGAAACCTGGGTCCTTTTCCAGCAGGAAGGTCGTCATGTTCCGGTAGACGGAGTCGGCGCCTTCGTCGGTCTTGACGAGAGTGGCGACGAGACCGGCGCGGGCGCCGTTCGTCAGCCACATCTTCTGGCCGTTGATGAGGTAGTCGTCACCGTCGGGGGTGGCCCGGGTGGTGATGGCGGACACGTCCGAGCCGCAGCCCGGTTCGCTCAGCGAGAACGCGCCGCGGACCTCACCGGTCGCCATTTTCGGCAGGAGCCGCCGCCGCTGTTCGGGGGAGCCGTGCTGGAGCAGGAGGTAGGCGACGATGAAGTGTGTGTTGATCACACCTGAGACGCTCATCCAGCCGCGGGCCACCTCCTCGACGACCAGGGCGTAGGTGAGGAGCGACTCGCCGAGCCCGCCGTACTCCTCCGGGATGGTGATCCCGAACAGCCCCATTTCCTTCATGGCCTCGACGATCGCCTCGGGGAACTCGTCCTTGTGCTCCAGCTCGGTGGCGTACGGCAGAATCTCCTTGTCGACGAACGTGCGCACGGCCGACAGAATGTCGGCCTGAACATCGGTCAGACCGTCGGTCTGCGCGATCCTGCCCATCGTGTCCGTTTCCCTTCTCCGCTGTCACCGGCGCCCGGCATTTGCCAGCTGTTCCGCTGATTGGTCTGCCGCCTGCCCCGCTGACAGACATCCGCGTATCAGCCATATCAATCGCGGCTGCCGGCCGCGGCCATTGCACATCAGCTGTCCCGCACGTATGAGCAGTATCGCGGCATTCGGGGTCACGCGCGAGCGGAGCCGGCGGCCGAGCCTGCCTGCCTGCGGCCGGCATGAGCGCGCGGAGATCGTGTAAGAGCGCCCGGCAGTAGGGGCGTGGATCAAGGAGCGGGGCTGGGGTGCGTAGATCGCGAGGCGGCGGAGGAAGCCACTGGAGGTGTTGGGTGGTGACCGACGACAACGCGGCGAGGTGAGTGCCCCAGCCCCGCGACGCCGCGTCCCTACTGCCGGTCGCTCTTAGTGGTCGGCTGGATTTTTCGGGACGGCTCATGGCGGAGGTAGCCTCACGCGGTGACCACGGCACCGGCTCGGCTGTACTGCCGCAGGCTGGCAGGCCTGCTTGTCCTTGATCCCAATGGCGATGTGGTCGGGCGGGTCCGTGATGTGGTCGTCACGCTACGGCTCGGTCGCGAACCGCCGCGCGCCCTCGGGCTCGCCGTTGAGGTGCAACGCCGGCCTATCTTCGTGCCGATCAGCAGGGTGACCGGGGTGGAGTCGGGCGCGGTCGTGCTCTCGTCGGCCCGGCTGAGCTGGCGCCGGTTCGCGCAGCGTCCGGGCGAGCTCCTCGTGCTCGGCGAGCTCCTGGACCGGCAGGTGACACTGGTCGCGACCGATGCGCTGGTCACCGTGGTGGACGCGGCGATAGAACCGATCCGCGGCGGTGACTGGGTGCTCGACCAGGTGGCGGTACGGACTGGCCGGCGACGGCGTGGCGAGGTCCGTACGGTTTCCTGGGACGAGATCACCGGTGTTTCGCTGCCCGAGGATGGCCAGGGCGCGGCGAACCTGCTCGCGGCGTTCGAGAAGCTGCGTCCCGCGGATCTCGCCTCGCTGCTGCACGACCTTTCTCGTAAACGCCGGGCCGAGGTCGCCGCGGCCCTCGATGACGAGCGGCTCGCCGACGTCCTGGAGGAGCTGCCCGAGGACGAGCAGATCGAGCTGCTCGGCGGGCTCGCCGATGATCGGGCGGCTGACATCCTGGAGGCGATGGGGCCCGATGACGCCGCCGACCTCCTGGGAGATCTGCCCGCCGAGGAGGCCGAGCGCCTGCTGCGGCTGATGGAGCCGCGGGAGGCAGCCCCGGTGCGCCGGCTGCTTGTCTACCCGGACAACACCGCCGGTGGGCTGATGACCAGCGAGCCGGTGATTCTCGGCCCGAACGCGACTGTTGCCGAGGCACTCGCGCGGGTGCGGGCGCCGGAGCTGTCACCGGCCCTGGCCGCGCAGGTCTACGTCGTCCGGCCGCCGTTCGAGACCCCGACCGGACGTTACCTGGGGCTTGCGCACTTCCAGCGGCTGTTGCGGGAGCCGCCCGGGACACTCGTCGGAGGCGTCATCGACATCGACATCACCCCGCTGCGCCCGGAGACGCCGCTACCGGAGGTCACTCGGCTGCTCGCCTCGTACAACCTGGTGGCTGTCCCCGTGCTGGACGAGTCGGCCAGGCTGGTCGGCGTGGTTACCGTTGACGATGTTCTCGACCACATGTTGCCGGCTAACTGGCGGGAACGGGACCTGGACGGGGACGCTCGCGTGGGGGCTTTCGATGATCTTCAAAGCGATTCCCCCGGTAGCGCCGGGAATGCCGGGAGCGCTGGGAGCGCTGGGTCGCCAGGGGGGCGGGCCGGGCACGACAACGGCCTGAGCAGGTTCGGATCGTGAAGTTTCGCCGCGGGGTGGGCCGGCTCGACCAGCCGCGTCCGTCGCGCCGGTCAGCATTGGCTCGCCGGCCCGCCGAGCCGGATGCCTTCGGCCGGGTCGCCGAGCGGATCGCCCGGTTCATCGGAACCGCGCGCTTCCTCGTGCTGCAGAGCGTGGTCGTTGTAGCCTGGATTGGCTACAACGTCGTCATGCCATCTGACCTGCGGTTCGACAACTATCCGTTCATCTTCCTGACGTTGGCGCTGTCGTTGCAGGCGGCCTACGCGGCGCCGCTGATCCTGCTGGCGCAGAACCGGCAGGACGACCGGGACCGGGCGAACCTCGCCCAGGACAGGGACCAGACCAGCCGCCAGCGCGAAGACACCGAATACCTCGCCCGCGAGATAGCGGCGGTACGTGTCAAGATCGGTGAATTGGCGACCCGCGACTACCTGCGCTCGGAGCTGCGGGCGGAACTGCGGGCGCTGCTGGCTGAGCCCGTCGGCGCCGGTGAGGACGCCGACGGCGGACAGCGGCGCGGCTCCGGCTCGCCAGCACGGCGCTCCGAACGCCGCAATACCGCCGACCGGCGAGCCTGACCCGGCGGAGGAAGGTGCCCTGGTGCTGGGACGGCTGACGACAACGCGGCCGGGCGGGACGCGGGGCGCCGCGACGCCGCGTGCCTATTGCCGGGCGCTCTTAGGTAAGAGATCCGCGGCAGAGGGTAAGAATGGACAGTGCGATTTCGACTCCGCGCGGTCCGAGTTCTCCCGACCAGGTCGCGATGATTTCGTTTTCCCGGGAGTGCTCGATCCGCGGACCACCGTCCGCGGACCGCAGCGCCTGAATCTGGCGGGACACATCGAGGCGTGCCCCGACGAGCGCTCGGAGCTGTGCATCGATCTTGTCGATAGCCGATCGGCCGTCCTCGATGGAGGAAATCGTCGGCGCGGAGGTGACAGAGTTGAGCGCTTCCCGTGTCATCTGGGCCCTTTTCGTTCGTGGCCCGACCGTCCCGGAGCCTCACAAGCCCGGGTGAGTCCGGGCCGGCTGGTCTCGGTGCGTCGCGATCAGTCGCGTGGCAGCCCAGGGGCCAAGCCCGGCCCCTGGTAAAAGTGATCCGGCGATCTGCCCGCGCCATACACGCGAAGGTTGGATGTACCGGTCACGTCCGACAGCATGCCAGAGGAGAATGCTGCCGTCCAGTGGTCGTCCGGTTACCGTTGTATGGACACGGTCGTTGCCGTGGGCCGGTGGTAGCGGGCCGGTGGCCAAGTGACAGGATCATGTCGTGGACCAGTTGCAGCTGGACGGTATGCCGCGGCGACTTTTCGTGTGCACGCCGTCGAAACTTTCCGCCTTCGCTGATTGCCCGCGCCGTTACCGAATGGCCTACCTGGACCGCCCGGCGCCACCGAAAGGCCCGCCGTGGGCCCACAACTCGATGGGCTCCAGCGTGCACAACGCCCTGCGAGCCTGGTGGAACGAGCCGCTGACACGCCGTACCCCGACCCGTGCCGCGCATCTCGTCCGCCTCGGGTGGATACCCGACGGCTGGCGGGACAGCGACCAGTCGGTTCGCTGGCGGGAGCGGGCGGCGGAGATGGTCGGGCGGTACGTGGCCGGCCTTGATCCGGCGGGTGAGCCGATGGGGGTGGAACGCCAGGTGGCCGCCCGCACCGAACGGCTGGCCCTGTCCGGACGGGTCGACCGGCTCGACGACCGTGACGGTGCGCTCGTCGTCGTTGACTACAAGACCGGCCGCCGGCCGCTCACCGAGGACGACGCCCGCGCATCCCAGCCGCTCGCCCTGTACGCGCTCGCGGTATCGAGGACACTGCGGCGGCCGTGCTGGCGGGTTGAGCTGCACCATGTTCCCACCAGCACCGTGCTGGCAGCCGAGCACGACGAGAGGTCGCTGAGCCGTCATCTGCGCCGTGCCGAGGCCTTGGCGGACGATGCCGAACGCGCCGGTGCGTCGCTGCGGGCCGGTGCCGCGCTGGACGCGGCTTTCCCGCCGCAGCCGGGCCCGCTGTGTTCCTGGTGCGACTACCGGCGGCATTGTCCCGAGGGGCTAGCGGCCGCTCCCGACCGCCAACCGTGGGACGCCGTCGCTGACGACGATCTGAGCTGACGGCAATCCGCGCGGACGACGGCTCCGCGGGCTGGTGGGAGGTCTCCGTCAGCTGGCCGCGATCAGGGAGGGCACAGGCAGCGGATACCCGCCTTCGGCTGCCCGCGCCCGGCCGCGGCGCAGCTCGGCGCCGAGCCAGCGCAGGTAGCCCCGCACAGCGGTCTGCCCTGGCGCCCGAAGCCAGCGGGCGTGAGGGGCTTCGGAGCGTGGGCGCGGCCAGCTGGCGGAGCCGGTCGCTGTCCGTCTGGTAGCTGTCAGCCCGGCCGCTGCCAGCATTGCTGACCGCGGCGGCAGGAGGTAGCGGCCACGCAGGTACTCGCCGATCCAGCGGCTCTGCGCGTCAGCGAGCCGGACGGCGTCGGCGACAGCCAGCGGCCCGGTCGGCGCGGCGCCAGGGCGCGGCGCGGCGCGCGGGCCAGGGCCCGGGAGGCGGCCACACCGGTAGACTCCTTCGGTCTCCGGGTCGAAGACACCTCCGAACAGCGATGATGATATAGCGGGCGATCCGAGCACGAGATCGTCGAGGTCATCGGTGAGCACCACGACGTCCCACTGCGTTACCTGCCGCTCGTTGTCCTGGATGTCGAAGGGGCGGCGACCGGCCGCATCCGGATGAAGGGCATCCGGGTGAATGCCGACCGGATGAATCCTGTCGCCGACGAACAGGCGCGCGTGCAGGCCGGAGTCGACGAGCGCGGAGACGGTCACATCGGCGGTCCGCCCGCCGCCGAGCACCGCCACCCGGGGGAGCTGAGCCACGAACAGCAGACTAGCCAGTATTTGTCAGATCGTTACGCGCCTCTGGCGCGGGATCTCCGGCTGGGTGGCGCACCGGGCGGCACCGGGTGCCTGGTAGAGCGAGCGTGGCAGCCTGAGCAGCGCGGCGCGTGTCGCTCTGCCGCATACCGAGGCGGTCAGGTCCACCGCGGCGGTGTCGGGCAGCCCGTAGAGCTGGCGAGTCCAGCTGGGCAGCATCCCGACCGCGATCGCGGCCAGTACGGACCAGCCGGGCCGCGCGGGGGTGGCCAGCGTCACCCAGCGGGGCATCGGCGGGCGCAGGATGAAGCCGACCGCCTCCTGGGACTGCGCGCTGGCCCGCAGCCCCGGCCGCATCCGGGTGAAGTAACGCTCGACCTCCGCCCGACTGGACGGGACGTCACGCGCGGGGATGCCGACGAGTTCGGCCGCGCGTATCTGCTCGGCGAAATAGGTGTCGGCCTGCTTGTCAGTGAGCGCCAGTCCGCACCGGCGTGTCGTGCTGAGGAAGGACTCGACCTCGCTCACGTGTACCCACAGCAGCAGTTCAGGATCGGTGGCCCGGTACGGCCGGCCGGTGCCCGCCTCCACGCCGTGGACACCCGCGTGCACCCGGCGCACCCGGGCGGCCGCACGATGCGCGGATTCCGTGCTCCCATAGGTGATCGTGTCGACGTACTCGACGGTCCGCCGCAGGCGTCCCCACGGGTCGATCCGGTAGGTGGAGTGGTGGGCGACACCAGCCATGGCGAGCGGGTGCACCGCCTGGAGGAGCAGCGCCCGGATCCCGGCGATGACCATGCCCGGATCGCCGTGTACCCGCCAGGTCACACTGGCTGGACCGAACAGGCCGGTATCCCCGTCCGGTCGGGTCGCCCCTGCGTCCGATGGCGTGGTCGGGCCTGCCTCATGCTGTTGGTCAACCACTCGCACATCCCCGCTCAGACGCCCGTTCGGAACTCTATGAAGTTAAATGACTTCGGATAGTGTCGCATATGCGGGGCAGTCGGATGCGACCGGTGCTTTGTGTATTATTCTATGTACTTAGAGTGTTTGGTGGTGATGCTGTGGATCAAGGAGCAGGGCTGGGGTGCGGCCTTGCCAGCAACCACCTGGACGCGGCTCCCTGATCGAACGACGACGCCGGGAACACGCCGTAACGTGGTCTCATGAGCGTCGTGAAGATCAATGTATTGACCGTTCCGCCCGAGACGCGGGCTGCCCTGGAGCGGCGGTTCGCCGGCCGGGCGGGGATGGTGGAAGCGGCCGACGGTTTCGAGTGGTTCGAGCTGCTGCGTCCGGTGGAGGGCACGGACGCCTACCTCGTGTACACGCGTTGGCGTAGCGAGGAGGACTTCGGGAAGTGGCAGGCGTCGAACGCCTTCCAGGCGGGGCACGCCGCCGCCGCTACGGATGCCGCGGGTGAGCCGCCGGCAGTCCCCGCGGCTGGTCATCCGGGCTCGGGCCACCCCGGGCCGGCGGTGACCGGATCCGGTGGGCCGGCCGCGACCGGGGCTCAGCTGTGGTCGTTTGAGGTGGTGCAGGCGGCAGCCCCCCGAAGCGCCTGACCGTCTGACCGCGACTGACTGGCCGCCCGCCGGA
This sequence comes from Protofrankia sp. CiP3, assembly GCF_917627345.1. NCBI lineage: Bacteria > Bacillati > Actinomycetota > Actinomycetes > Frankiales > Frankiaceae > Protofrankia > Protofrankia sp. CiP3. The sequence goes on from NZ_CAKJTM010000030.1 coordinate 9,209, forward strand.
CCGCCAGTCAGCGCGTCCGGTGGCTGGCGTCCTCGACCTCGCCCACGAACTCCTCCACCACGTCCTCAAGCGCGACGACCCCGATGGTCGTGCCAGCCGGCCCGGGGACGCGCCCGAGATGGCAGCCGGTCCGTTGCATCAACCGCAGTACCTCGTCCAGCGGCAGGTCCGGGCGGATCTCGGCCATGGGCCGAAGCCGGCGCGGTGGCAGGGGGTCGTCCTGGGCGTCGCTCTGGATCCCGAGAACGTCCTTGGCGTGGATGAAGCCGGCGATCATGACGCCCGCCGCGGCTGGGCCACCCGGCGTCGTCGGCGTGAGAGGAGCCCGAGCGGTACCAGCGGGGCCGGCCGGCTCCGGCGCCCGGACCGGAAACCGGGAGAAACCGGTCCGGGTGACCAGGGCTTCCAGCTCGGCCGCGCTGACCGACCAGGGCACGGCCACGATCTGATCGATATTGATCATGACTGAGCGGGCTGTTCGCGCGGGTAGTTCCAGCGCGCCGGTGAGCAGGTTGTGCTCGTAATCCTCCAGCAGCCCCTGTTGCCGGGATTCAGCGATCATGATTGTGAGCTGGTCCGGGGTATAGGCGGTGCTGAGCTCGGCCACCGGTTTGATCCGGACGAGCCGGACGCACCCGTTGGCAACCGCGTCGAGAAAGAGGATCAACGGGCGGGCCAGACGCGCGAACCGGAGCAACGGCGGCGCGAGCCGCAGCGCGGCCTGTTCCGGCCCGGCGAGGGCGATGTTCTTCGGCACCATCTCGCCGAGCACGATGTGCAGGCAGACGACAATCGCCAACGCGGCCGCGAACCCGATCGGGCTGTACAGGCTCGCGGGGACTCCGAGCGCCCGCAGGCTCCCGTCGATGAGGTGAGCGACCGAGGGTTCCGCCACCGCGCCGAGGCCCAGTGAACAGATCGTGATACCGAGCTGGGCGGCGGCAAGCATCGGAGACAGGTTCTCGATCGCGGTGATGGCCGTGCGGGCACGGCGGTCGCCCGCGGCCGCCATGGGTTCGATCCGGTCGCGGCGGGCCGAGATGACGGCGAACTCGGCGCCGACGAAGAAGGCATTGCCGGCCAGGAGGACGACCGCGCCGATGAGGCTGAGCAGGATCATCGGCGCGGTCACCCGGTCCTGTCGTTCCCGCCGGAGCGGGGGCCGACCGCCGGAGCCGCATCCGCATCAGGCCCTGGATGCCCTGGATGCCCTGGATGTTCCGGCGCGGGGGCCAGGCGGATACGGTCGACGCGGCGGTGGTCCATCCGCTCGGTGGTGAGCCGGTGGCCGGCCACCTCGACCTCGTCACCGACGCCGGGTATCCGTCCGAGCCGGTGCAGGACAAGGCCGGCGAGCGTTTCGTACGGGCCGTCGGGCAGCGTGACGCCGGTGCGGTCGGCGACCTCGTCCAGGCGGAGCAGCCCGGAGAGCACCCAGCTCCCGTCCGCGCGGGCGGTCGCGTCAGGCGTCCGCGGTGGGTCGTACTCGTCCGCGACGTCGCCGACAAGCTCTTCGACGAGATCCTCCAGCGTGACCACACCGGCGATGTCGCCGTACTCGTCGATGACGATCGCGAGTTGCAGGCTGTGGCCGCGCAGCGTGGTCAGGAGATCGTCGCAGCCCAGCGAGCTCGGTACCACTGTCGGTGGGACCATGATCTGGCTGATCGACGTGGCCGGGCGGGCCGGCGGGGAGACGCCGAAGGCGTCCTTGACGTGGACGACCGCGAGCACATCGTCGACATCGGTGGCATCGGCCGCGGTAGGTGGCACCGTGCCGCGGCTGCCGGGGTGCCGCAGCACGGGGAAGCGGGAGTGGCCCGAGTGCTCGGCTACCCGCAACAGGTCCGCCACGCTGTCACCGGCGTGGAGCGCGACCACCTGGACGCGGGGTGTCATGATGTCCTGCGCGGTGCGCTCACGCAACCGCAGGGACCTGCGCAGCAGCGCCGCGGTACTGCCAGGCAGCGTGCCCTGTTCGGCCGATGAACGCACCAGCCAGCCGAGCTCGGACGGGGAGCGGGCGGACCGCAGCTCATCCCGCGGCTCGATGCCGAGCGTCCGCAACAGGCGGTTGGCCGACCCGTTCAGGAGTACGATCACCGGCCGGCAGAGGCGGGAGAAGAGCAGCTGTGGCCCGGCCACCCGTTCGGCGACGGCCAGCGGCGCGGAGATCGCGACGTTCTTCGGGAACAGCTCGCTGAAGAGCATCTGTGAAATCGTGGCTATGAGCAGGGCAATGACCACGGCGGACGCGTGGGCGACCCCATTCGGGAGGCCGACCGTAGTGATCACCGGGGTAAGCAGGGATGCCAGCGCCGGCTCGGCGAGGTAGCCGAGCAGCAGCGAGGTCAACGTGATGCCCAGCTGCGCGCCGGAAAGCTGGAACGACAGCGAGCGCACGGCGCGAAGTACCCGCGCGGCGCGGTGGGAGCCGTCCGCCGTGGCCTGTTCGAGCTGGCTACGGTCGACCGCCACCAGCGCGAACTCGGCGGCCACGAACAGTCCGTTGCCGACGATGAGAACAATGATTATCAGTAGGCCGAGAATATCATTGATCATTGTTGGCGTGGATACCCGCCACAGTCATGGCCGGGGCCGGATGTGGCTGGCGTGGGCACGGCCGTGAGCGCGGGCGTCCTGGCCGACCGAAGATCTCGCCTGCACGGCCGGCCCGTCGACGCGCCGGGTGTCATCTCCTCATTCTTGCCCACCGTGAGCGCTCATAGGCCTGGCCGTCAGGCGGATTCGGCCTGCCGTTCGATGGGACCGCCGTCCAGCGCGCCCGGCAGCGCCGCGTCAGCGGTCTGGGCGGCGGCGGAACGGCCGCGGCCGCCCCTACGACGGCGGCGCCGCGGGGCCGGCTGGCCGTTCGTGACGCCGTCAGCGCCATCGGGGTCGAGCCCGTGATCGAGCCTGCGATGATCAATATCAAGGTCGTCCGGGAACAGCGCCGTCGCCGGAACAGCCGGAACAGCCGTCGCGGGCTCGAGGAACAGCGCGGCCGTAGGCGTCCGGCCCGCGTCCGCACGGTCGGTCGTGGCGACCGCCGCGACCGCGGCGCCGGCTCCGCGGGTGCGCCGCCGCGTGCGGGTGGTGCGGGCACCAGCGGGTCGATCGGCAGGCGGCTCGGCCGAGGCCGCGTCGAACCGGTCATCGGTCCTGCGCTGCCGGCGCCGCCCGCCTCGACCGGTTTCACCGAGGTCCTCGACCTTTTCAGCCGCGAGCCCGGCGCGGGTACGGGATGCGTGCGGCAGCACGCCAAGCGCGTCCGCGGGGATCTCAAGATCCTCAAACAGGTGCGGGGAGGTCGAGTAGGTCTCGACCGGCGTGTCGAAGGACAGCCCCAGCGCCCGGTTGACCAGGGCCCACCGGGGCATGTCGTCCCAGTCGACGAAGGTCACGGCCACACCGCTGCCGCCGGCCCGGCCGGTACGGCCGATGCGGTGGAGGTAGACGTTCTCGTCCTCGGGGCACTGGTAGTTGACCACGTGGGTCACCCCGCCGATGTCGATGCCGCGGGCCGCCACGTCGGTGGCGACCAGCACATCGATCTTGCCTGTCCGGAACGCCCGCAACGCCTGCTCACGCTGGCCCTGGCCGATGTCACCGTGCACGGCCGCGGTGGCGAAGCCCCGCCGGGCCAGGTCATCGACGACCTTGTCCGCGGTGCGCCGGGTCCGGACGAAGACGATGGCCAGCCCACGACCGTCGGCCTGCAGGACCCGAGCCAAAACTTCGATCTTGTCAAGCGCGTGGGCGCGGAAAACGTGCTGCTGGATGTCTGGGACGGTGCGGCCCTCGTCCGGGCGTTCCGCCGTGACGTGGACCGCCCGCCGCATGAACCGGCGAGCCAGTGCCACGACCGGCCCCGGCATCGTCGCCGAGAAGAGCAGCGTCTGGCGGATGTCGGGGATCTGGGCGAGTATGCGCTCGACATCCGGCAGGAAGCCGAGGTCGAGCATCTCGTCGGCTTCGTCGAGAACGAGCATGCGCACCGCCGTGAGCGCCAGGGCGTTCTGGCGGGCCAGGTCGAGCAGCCTGCCAGGGGTACCCACGACGATGTCCACGCCCGAGCGCAGGTCCGCCAGCTGTGGTTCGTAGGCACGCCCGCCGTAGACCGAGAGCACCCGCAGATCACGGTGCGCGCCAGCCCGGCCGATGTCAGCGGCGACCTGAACGCACAGCTCACGGGTGGGAACGACCACCAGAGCCTGGGGGCGCCCGGTGGCACCCTCGGCGCGGCTGGTTACGGTCTGCACGAGCGGGATGCCGAAGGCGAGGGTTTTGCCGGTCCCGGTGCGGGCCTGGCCGATGAGGTCGGAGCCGGCCAGCGCGAGGGGGAGGGTCAGTTCCTGGATGGGGAAGGGGGAGATGATGCCCTGGTCACGCAGAGCCTCGACGATCTCTTCGCGGACACCGAGAGCCGCGAAACCGGGCGCCGACGCGGCGGCGGCTGAGGCCACCGTCCTGCCGGTGCTGGGAAAGTTCGTGGGCTCCTCGTGCGGGGGTGTGGTGGTTTCAGTCGAAACGGACAGCGGGATGCTCCTGGTCTGCTATGAGCGGGATCCGACGCCGCACCCGCTCGCGATATCTACCGGCGGGGTCCGCTGACCCGGGGTGGGGCGACGCCCGCGCGGGCCGGAAGTGGTCTTGTCAACCCCCGGCTGATGACAAGGATAACCTGAGGATGGGCCTCCGCGACATGTTCCGGCACAATGACCTTCGGTGGGGTGGGCGCCGGCCGGGGGGATGACGCGCCGCGAATGCTTGTGCCAGCAGGCGTTCTGGCCGTGTCCATCCGGTCGACATCTTTCGGGGCGGTTCGTGCCGGGCGACACTGAGGTGGTCAGCGATGACGGACAGGACGGGTATATCCGATCGGGCCGCCGCGTCCCGGATCGCCGTCATCGATCTGCTGGGTTTGTTGGCCTTCGGCGAACTGACCGCGTTCGAGCGACTGGCCACGGACGCGCGGATGGCTCCCACGCTGCTGGACAAGATCGCTCTCGCCCGGATGGCGGCGGCCGAGTTCGCGCATTTCGAGACCGTTCAGGAGCATTTGCTGCGCATGGGCGCGGATCCCGAGGAGGCTATGGGGCCGTTCGTGGTCCCGCTGACGGTTTTCCACAACCTCACCGCGCCGGCGGACTGGCTGGAAAGCCTGGTCAAGGTGTATGTCGGTGACAACATCGTTGCCGATTTCTACCGTGAGATCGCGTCGGTGCTCGCACCCGACGCCCGCGAACTGGTCCTCGAAGTCCTGGCCGACACGGGGCACGCGGCATTTGCGGTAGAGCGCGTCCGCGCCGCGATCGAGGCGAATCCGAGTGTGGCCGGCCGGCTCGCGCTGTGGGCCCGGCGGCTGATGGGGGAGGCGCTGACCCAGGCCCAGCGGGTGGCGGTGGACCGGGAGGCGCTGACCGGCCTCCTGGCCGGCATGGGTGACCTACAGGCGTTGGTGGACATGTTCGACCGGATCGCCCAAGCGCACGCGGCGAGGATGGAAGCGCTCGGCCTGTCGGCGTGATGCCGAGGACTTTCCCACTCCCCGGCATCACGTACCGCGGACGCCTGTTCAGAACCGCGCGACGGCCGGTGCGCCTTCCCCTAGCTGAGGTGGCGGCCCGCTTCGGCGCTGACCGAGTTCAGAGCGAGCCGAAGCCAACCCGACGCGTCTCGGCCTCGGTGATCTCGACATAGGCCAGCTTCGCGACCGGGACGATGACCTGACGGCTCTTCTCGTCCACGAGCGTGAGCAGGCCCAGCTCCGACCCGATCGCGTCAGCGACCGCCTGGGCCACATCCGCCGACGACTGGCTGCTTTCGATTACCAGCTCACGCCCGACGTTCTGGATGCCGATCTTGACCTCCACCAGCGATGACCTCCGCGTTCGATTGACCAGCCAGGGCAATCGCGCTTTGGCGCGATCTGTCGCCACGATAGGGCCTGCGGCGGGCAGGGGGGTAGGCGGCCCGGCTGTGTTCGCTGGAGGCGTCAGTCCTCCCGCTCATCAGTCCTCCCGCTCGTCGGCATGGCCCGGTGGCGCCGGGTCGGCGTCGTCGACGTTGCGGCGCGGGTAGCCGGCGAGGCCCCGCCAGGCGAGCTCGACCATGGTTGCCACAGCGCGCTCCTTCTCCACCGTCCCGCCGGTGACCAGCCACCAGCGGGCTCCCGTCTCGGCGAGACCCACCAGCCCGATGGACAGCAGCTCGGCCTCGCCGGGACCGACACCGGTGTCCGCGGCGATGACGGCGGCGATGGCGTTCGCGCACTCGGTGAAGCTGTTCTCCACCCGCTTGCGAACGGCGGGCTCACTGCGTAGGTCGGACTCGAGGACGAGCTGGTAGGCCCCGCTGGGATCGTCGACGAAGTCGAAGTAGGCCGCGATGGACCGGGCGATCCGGGTGTGGTTGTCGGTGGTGGAGGCAAGCGCCCGGCGGACGCTTGACAGAAGTGAGTAGGCCTGCTCGTCCAGCAGCGCCAGATAAAGATCAAGTTTTCCGGGAAAGTGCTGGTAGAGCACGGGCTTGCTGACGCCCGCACGCTCAGCGATCTCATCCATCGCGGTCGCGTGATAGCCCTGGGCGACGAAGACCTCGCGCGCGGCGCCCAGCAGCTGGAACCTGCGTGCTGTCCGGGGCAGCCGTGCGGTCTTGCCTGTCCGCGGTTGCGGTGCGGACGGCCCGACGGTCACCGGCGCACCTCCTTCGCTGCCCATCGGCACATTCGCCAGCTACTTTCCCACATGGCAGGACCCTGATCGGCGGGTCGAGCCGGGCCAGATTGAAGATTTTTATGTGGGGGCCGGGGGCGGCGCAGGAAAAATCTTGGCTGCGCCGTCTTCGGCCGGTCGTTCTTACCGGTACTCGTCCTCGTCCTCGTCCTCCACGGCGATGCGCTGCTGCGCCGCGTCGTACTCGGCAACCTCGAGGGGGAAGGCCCATGCGGACGGCGGCACCGGCGGTTCACGGGTCGAGATCTCGCGAGCCTGCTCCGCGGCATCGGCGTCGGGCACATCCGGACGGTCGAGAATGTCACGCACATCGAGCGGGAGGTCCGTCGGTGAGCTCATGGCTTCCTCCTGTCAGCGCTTGCGGCTTGTGATCGCCTGTCGGTAGGCGGTGGCCGCGGGGACGTCTTGGAACTTTTCATCTCCGCGCCGGCCGCACCTGGCAAAGGGGCAAAAAGATCGCCGTGTTCTTCGACTCGATCCGGCATGTCGCCCACCATGAATACCAGGTCAGCCGGATGCTGGCAGGACGCGGCCCCGTCCCGGGCGGCGGGGTGGAAACGACCGGGCGGGTCCCGCTGCCCGCGGCGTGATCGGTGCGCGCCGGTGGAGAC
>NZ_CAKJTM010000030.1:17173-54012 GCF_917627345.1 Protofrankia sp. CiP3
CCTGGCCATCGGGTGCGGCATTTTGTCCTGATGGGCGGCGGTGCTGGCGGGTCGGTTCACTTTTGTAGGTATGCGGTCCGGTCGGCCCGCGCCCGATGAGCCCTTCGCCGGCTGGCTGCCATCCGATCGGGCCGGGCCCGGTGCCCGGATGCCTGCCATGGGTCCATCTCTTGTACCCATACGCCTTCCATACTTCGTCGGAGTGGGAGAGCATTGTGATGCGGGTGTTTTTGTTGGGCATGAATCGTGATTTTTAGGGAAATCGGCGATTCGGGGACCATGCAAATTGGAACGTTCCGTGAAGATATTAATACTCACGGTAAGGGGCGGGCGTGCGATCGATCTGGAAAGGCGCGATCTCCTTCGGTCTTGTCTCGATTCCGGTCAGGCTCTACTCGGCCACCGAAGAGCGGGATGTGTCGTTCCATCAGGTGAGACGCGACGACGGGTCCCGCATCCGCTACAAGCGGGTGGCCGCGGCGGACGGGGCTGAAGTTCCGTACTCTGAGATCGCCAAGGGGTACGAGCTGCCGTCCGGGGAGACCGTCGTGCTCACCGATGAGGACTTCGCGAACCTGCCGCTGTCGACCTCCCGCACGATCGACGTGCTGGAGTTCGTCCCGCCGGGGCAGGTCGACCCGATCTATTTCGCCAGGAGCTACTACGTCGAGCCCGACCGGACCGGGATCAGGCCGTACGTGGTCCTGCGGGACGCGCTCGAGGAGTCGGGGCGGATCGCGCTCGTCAAGGTCGCTCTTCGCCAGCGCGAGCAACTGGCGACCATGCGGGTTCGCGACGGGGTGTTCGTCCTGTCCACGATGATTTGGCCGGACGAGGTGCGTGCCCCGGAGTTCCCGTTCCTGATTGATCATATTGATCTTCGGCCGCAAGAACTGGTCATGGCGCAGGCGCTGATCGACACGCTGTCCGCGGACTTCGACCCGACCCCGTACACCGACGGGTACCGGGCGGCGTTGCAGGCCGTCATCGAGGCGAAGGTGTCCGGGAACGAGATGGTGACCCCGCCGGGTGAGGGGCAGCCGGTCAGCGCCGCGGGTGATCTGGTGAGCGTGCTCACGGCCAGCGTGGAGGCGGCACGGGGGAACCGGGCCGGCGCGCGGTCGGGCGCCGGCACCGAGCCCGGCGCGGGCGTGGGCGGCACCACCCCGGACACAGGTCCGATGGCGAACGGCGCGGGCTCTGGCGGGGACGGCGCTGCCGGCGGGAACGGCGCTGCCGGCGGGGACGCGGAAACCCAGCCGAAAGCCACGGGCGGCCGCGGCACGCGCGCGAAGAAGGTGGGGGCCACGGCGAGGTCCACGGGTTCGGCAAGTCGCCGCCGCAGCGCCTAAGAGCGCCCGAGGATAGGACTGTCCGGCTCGCGGCTCCCCGCGTCCCGCCCGGCCGCGTTGTCCTCAGTCGGCGCCCACCACCAGGGCGCCTTCCTCCTCCGCCTTGCCGGACCGGGCGCGGATGAGCCGCTCACTGATCGAACGCCCTATCCTCGGGCGCTCTGAGCACCCGCCGCGGGCGCGGGCCGCGCACGGAACCTGTTGTCCGCCTCCACACCCGCTTCCGACCGCCGGCCGGGAACAGCCGTGCCCGCCCGTGCGCTGTGCTGGCTGGCGATCCCGTCGACCGGGCGCGCGGCGCGGCCCAATCAGGCGATCTTGTACGAGGGCGTTCGTAGCCTGCGACGATGGTGCCGACGAGGTTGTCGGATATATGGATTCAGCGCTGCGACCGCGAGGAGAGATCGTGTCCCTGCCGCCCCTGGTCGAGCCCGCGACCGACCTGAGCATCGATGAGGTCCGCCGGTACTCCCGGCATCTGATCATTCCGGACGTCGCGATGGCCGGCCAGAAGCGGCTGAAGAACGCGAAGGTGCTGGCCGTCGGTGCCGGCGGGCTGGGCTCGCCGACCCTGATGTACCTGGCCGCCGCCGGGGTGGGGACGCTCGGCATCGCCGAGTTCGACACGGTGGACGAGTCCAACCTGCAACGTCAGATCATCCATGGGCAGTCGGACGTGGGACGCTCCAAGGCGCTGTCGGCCCGTGACAGCGTCCGCGAGATCAACCCCTACGTGGACGTCGTCCTGCACGAGACCAGGCTGGACACCACCAATGTGATGGAGATTTTCAGCCGGTACGACCTGATCGTGGACGGTACGGACAACTTCGCCACCCGCTATCTGGTCAACGACGCCTGTGTGCTGCTCGGCAAGCCGTATGTCTGGGGGTCGATCTACCGGTTCGACGGCCAGGCGAGTGTCTTCTGGGCCGAGCACGGCCCGTGCTACCGCTGCCTGTACCCTCAGGCGCCGCCGCCGGGCATGGTGCCGTCCTGCGCGGAGGGCGGTGTCCTCGGTGTGCTGTGCGCGTCGATCGGGTCGATCCAGGCGACCGAGGCGATCAAGGTGCTGACGGGGATCGGTGACCCGCTGGTCGGTCGCCTCATGGTCTACGACGCGCTCGAGATGAGCTACCGTTTGATCAAGGTGCGCAAGGATCCCGAGTGCGAGCTGTGCGGCAAGAACCCGAGCATCACCGAACTGATCGACTACGAGGCCTTCTGCGGGGCCGTTTCGGACGAGGCCCAGCAGGCGGTGGCCGGCTCGACGATCCTCGCCGCCGAGCTGAAGGACTGGCTTGACCGCGGCGAGCCGATCGAGCTGGTCGACGTCCGGGAGCCGGCCGAGTGGGAGATCGTCCGCATCCCTGGGGCGCGCCTCATCCCCAAGGGCGAGCTGCCCGCGCACCTTTCCGAGCTGCCGCAGGACCGCAGGATCGTCCTTTACTGCAAGAGCGGCGTGCGGTCGGCGGAGGCCTTGGCGACGCTGAAGGCCGCGGGTTTCTCCTCGGCGGTGCACGTCCAGGGCGGTGTGACCGCCTGGGCGACCCAGGTCGACAAGTCACTGCCGGTGTACTGACCGCCGACGCCACCAGGATCCAGATGGTGACAGATAGTTGCCGCGTAGATGGCATTGGTGCTGTCGACACGTGGGAGCCGGCCGCGACTGTCCGCCGCCCGGCGCATGTCGGCTCCCAGCCCTGCGCGCACCGCGCGGTCGGCGGGTGAGGCGGGCCGGTGGGTAACCGGCCCGCCCTGTCCAGGCCGGTCGTCAGGGGGACTTGGTGCCGTCCGCGACCGAGGTTCCAGGGCCGATGGTCGCGTTACCCATAGCGATATCCATGTTGGTCACCTGGTGGGTGGCGTTGACAGTGGGGCTGCACTTGACTACCAGTTGCTGGGCGCTCTGGAGGTCCAGGTGAACCCGCTGTGGCTGCCCGAGAGCGATGTTGATCGGTGAACCCAGCTGGGTCGAGCCGTCCTTGACGAACGTGAGGGCCGTGGTGTTACCCGCCGCATTGGTGGCGTCATTGGGAACACCGATCACAGTGTCCAGGAACGCATACCCCGCAACGTTGTAGGTGACGCTGGGATTGAAAGAACCGCTGCAGGTAAGACGGACACTGAACGGGTAGGTGGTTGTCCCGATCTGCTCCGGCCCGGTACTCACGACGACGGCCACGGTGCCGACCGGCTTGATCGAGGAGAGGTTGGTCGTCCCGGCGGCCTGTGGTGCGTACGGTGTGGCCGGGCTGGTTGTTCCCGGGGGAGCCGGCTCGGTTGTCCCGGGACCGGTTGTGGGCGAGGCGGTCGTCGCCGGGCCGGCTGTCGCCTGGTCAGTCGTTGCCGGGCCGGTCGTCCTGGGAAAGGCGCTGTTCGATTCCTGGGCGACCGGGGTGTTGGGGCCGGGGCTGCCGCCGCTGAGCAGCTGCGGCACGACGATCGCGAGGATGACGACGATCGCGGCCGCCGCCGCGGCGAACGGCCACCGCTTGCGGCTCGGTGATGGCACCGGGCCGCCGCCGGGCGGCGGGGTGGCTCCAGGATGGGACGGGGGCTGGTTCGCGGCGGCGGTAAGCGCCGACGCCGGGGTACCTGGGCCCGTCCCAGTCCGCGCGGGCGCCGTCCAGCCGCCGGCCGGGACGCCGCGCGGCGACGAGAGCGCGGTCGCGTCCGCCGAAGCGCCCGTGGCCAGCGCGGGCGGGGGAAGCGGTGTCGCGAGGCCACCGGCTGTGCTGGTGACGTGCGACAGCGTCTCCGTCGCGGAGTCGAGCCAGGCGGAGAGCCAGTCGGAGCGGGCCGCCGTCGCGCTCCCCGCCGCCGTGAGCCCGACGGCGGTGGGCCGGCAGCGCTCCGCGGGCGGGTCGGCGGCCAGCGCGTCCAGGATGTGTGTGACCAGCGCCGGCCGGGTCGCGGTACGCGGGCTGCGGTTCAGTGCCTCCTCGAGCGCGGCCACGTCGACCCAGCCCACTCCCTCGACCCGGGGCACCAGGTGGCCGAGCAGGACCTCGGCCATGGTCACCACGAAGGCGAACCTGTCCGCCTCCGGCGTCGGGATCGGGTCAACCACCCGCAGCTCGGGCGCGGCATAGGGCGCGGTGCGGCCGGCGATCCCGGTCCCGTCGGTGAGCCGGGCCAGGCCCAGGTCGACCAGGACGGCGACGCCGTCACCGCGGACCACGATGTTCGACGGCTTCACGTCGCCGTGTGCCACTCCCTGCACGGTCTGGCCGCCGGAGTGCATGTGGTCGAGCGCTGCGGCGACGGTACGCAGTTTGCGGATCCGCTCGCTGACCCGGGCGTCGGGGTTCTCGTCCCACCACTCGCGCAGCGTCATGCCCTCGACGAAGTCCATGACGACGTAGCCCACGCGGGTGTTCGGGCTGGCCGCACCGGCAAGATGCCAGGACGGCCCGATGAACATGCTCGTGACGCGGACCAGGCCGGGGTGGCTGAGGGTGGTCAGCAGCCGGCTTTGCTTCTCCCAGGCCTCATCGCTCGGCGGCCGGAACATGGTCTTGACCGCGACGGTGGCGCGCCCTTCGGTCGACAGGGGCAGCTCCGCCCGCCACACTTCGCCCTCGCTGCCCCGTCCGATCGTCTCCTTCAGCACGTAGGTGTCCGGCCGCGTGGTTGGGCCGACCCAGTGCGCGGCCGGGTCGACTCCGGTTTCGCTCATGCATTCCCCCCCAGGGATGTGCTGGTCATGCGGATGGTGGAACAACGCGGGCCGCCGCGGGCGCCGCCGAGCACGCCGGGCGCCGCCTGCCGCGGGCGGACAGGCTATGACGGGCAGACTGTGGCAGGCAGACTGTGGCAGACGGGGATTGTTCGCTGCGGAACACGACGATAGTGGCACTCCCGCGGACGGCCACGCGGGTCTGGCGTTGTCCGCCGCGGTGGCCAGGCGTAGGGACGCAACGGGCTGGCCTGGGCGGCTCCGGCGAGTTCCGGTGTGACTCGACCTGTGCTGTCTGCTACCTGCCAGCCGGAGTGCCGTCGCCGCGGTCCGGTTGACCGCCGTGAGCGGACCGGCCCCTACCTCTGTCAATCTGAAGCCGGGGACAGGCCCGCGGGATCCGGGCGGCAGTCCCCTGGGATGGACGGAGCCTGGAGGCAGGGTGATGATCGGGGAAGGGCGGCGACACCAGCCGCCGCTCAGCGTGTCCGCGGGCCTCGCCACCCGGATCAACGTTGGTGGCCGGCCGAGCCCGTATGCGATGACCGTCCTTGCCGCGGTCACCCGCATCCCCCGCGGCAAGGTGATGACCTACGGCGATGTCGCCGAGTACGTGGGTGCGGGAACGGGCCGGACGGTCGGCGCGGTGCTCTCCCGGCACGGGCATGACGACGACATCCCCTGGCACCGGGTGCTGCGGTCCACCGGTGAGCCGAATCCGAACGCCCCGGGCGAGGCGCTGCGACGGTTGGCCGCTGAGGGCACGGCGCTGCTCCCCGGCGGGGGGCGGGTGGATCTGGCCGTGGCCCGCTGGGACGGCCGGACAGCTGGCTAAGAGCGCGTTTGAGATCGTCATTCCGGCTCGCCGCGTCCAGGCGCCCCCTGGCCGCGTTGTCGGCCAAACCGATACAACTCATCCGGTATCGCTTCGGCCTTCCGTCTTGCCAGGGGGCGCCTGGACGCGGCTCACTGATCGAAAGCCCGATCTCAAACACGCTCTAACAGCACCCGGCCCCGGCACCACCCCGGACCCCGGCGGGAATCGTCCGGTTCTGTCGGTGGCGCGTGGTGTGCTGTGCGCGTGACAGCCCAACCGGACGCCGCCGGGGTTCCCCGGCAGCAGGCGCATGCGGTCCCGACCATGGCGGGTCCGCCGGTCTACCGGCTCGTGCGGACCCCGCCGCCGCCGTCGCGCCCGCCGGTCCTCGACACCGATCAGGCCCGCGTCGTCGCCCACACCGGTGGCCCGCTGCTCGTGCTGGCCGGGCCGGGTACGGGCAAGACGACCACGATCGTCGAGGCGGTGGCCCGGCGGGTGGAGGACGGCCTTGACCCGCAGCGCATCCTGGTACTGACCTTCAGCCGGCGGGCCGCCCAGGAGCTGCGCGAACGCATCACCCGGCGGCTGCGCGCAGCTGTCGGCGCCCCACTGGCCTGGACCTTCCACGCCTGGTGCTACGCCGTCCTGCGGCTGGGCCGGCCGGCGGATCTCGCTGGTACCCCGCCGAGGCTGCTGTCCGGCCCTGAGCAGGACACGAAGCTTCGCGATCTCCTTGCCGGGACGGTGGAGGTGGGCCGGCCGCGCTGGCCGGCCGCGCTCGCGGGCTGCCTCACGTCCCGGGGCTTCGCCGAGGAGGTGCGGGCCATGCTTGCCCGGGCCAGGGAGACGGGGCTGAGTCCGGATGCGCTCGCGGCGCTCGCGCGGCGGACCGGCCGGGACGACTGGGCCGCGATGGCGACCTTCTACGCTGACTACCTTGACGCTCTTGATCTTGAAGGAATGATTGATTACTCCGAACTGGTGCAACGGGCGGCAGCCGTCGCCGAAGACGACGATGTCGGCGTTGGCCTGCGCCATCGTTACCGCGCTGTCTTCGTCGACGAGTACCAGGACACCGACCCCGCACAGGAGCGGCTGCTGCGGGCCGTCGCCGGTGGCGGCGCGAACCTCGTCGCCGTTGGCGACCCGGACCAGTCGATCTATGGTTTCCGCGGGGCGGAGGTGCGTGGGCTGCTGGAGTTCCCGGCCCGGTTCCCCCATGCCGACGGGCGTCCCGCCGAAGTGGTGGCGTTGCGGCGCTGCCGCCGGCTGGGGCCGGTGACGCTCGCTGTCAGCCGGCGGGTGGCGGAGCGCATCCCCGCGACAGGCCTGCCCGCCGAACATCTGCGCGCGCATCGGGATCTGATCGCGGCGGGCGGCCCCGACAAGCCCGGCACAGAACGCGTCGAGGCCCGGCTGTACACCTCCGAGGGCGCCCAGGCCGAAGGCGTCGCCGACCTGCTGCGCCGGGAGCATCTGGAGAACGGCACACCGTGGGACCGCATGGCGGTACTGGTGCGGAGCGCGGCCCGGTCCGTCCCACCGCTGCGGCGGATGCTCACCGCGGCGGGCGTGCCGGTCGAGGTGAGCGGCGACGAGCTGCCGCTCGCCCGTGACGGTGCGGTCGCGCCGCTGCTGTTGGCGCTGCGCTGCGTCGACAACCCCGGCCGCGAGCTGACCGCCGAGACGGTCCGGATCTTGTTGACAGGCCCGTTGGGCGGTGCCGACCCGACCACGCTGCGGGCGCTGGGCCGGGCGTTGCGCGCGATCGACCGTGCCGCGAGCGTCCCGGGGGCGGTCGCCCCAGCCGTGCCGGCGCCGTCGGCGGAACTGATCCGGTTGGCGGTCGCCGACCCCGACCGCGCCCTGCCGATGGTCCCCGACCACGTCGCGGGTCCGGCTCGTCGCCTCGGTGAGCTGCTGCGATCCGCTCGCGCGCTGCTCAAGCGCGGCGGCGCGCCCGAGGACGTCGCGTGGCTGCTGTGGTCGGGCACCGACTGGCCCGCCCGGTTGGAACGGGCGTCCGCCGCGGGCGGGGCGGCCGGCCGGGCGGCAGACCGTGATCTGGATGCCGTGGTCGCGCTGTTCGCGACCATCGGCCGGTCCAGCGCGCGGCGCGGTCCCGGTACCAGCATCGGCCCACTCCTGGACGAGCTGGAACAGCAGCAGGTCACCGGCGACACCCTTGCCGAACGTCCGGCGCGCGGGGGGGTCGTCCGGTTGCTGACCGCCCATCGCAGCAAGGGCCTGGAATGGGACGTCGTGGTCGTCTGCGGTGTCCAGGACGGGCAGTGGCCGGACCTGCGGACCCGCCACTCACTGCTGGAGTCCGAACGGCTGGACCGTCCCGAGCTCGGCGGGATGCGGGAGCCCGCGACCCGCGCCGAACTTCTCGCGGACGAACGCCGGCTGTTCTATGTCGCGCTGACCCGGGCACGGCGCCGGCTCGTCGTCACAGCTGTCGACGCCGCTGATGATCAAGGTGTGAGCCCGAGCCGGTTCTTCCGCGAACTGTGCGACGCGGAGCCGCTCGGAGTGTCGGTGACCACGCAGCGTTCCCGGCTGGCGCGTCCCCTGACACTGTCGTCGGCGGTTGCGGCGCTGCGCCGGGCCGCCGTCGACCCGGCCTCCACACCGGCGATGCGGGAGGCCGCTGCGGCCCGGCTCGCGCGGCTCGCGTCCGCGGTTGATGACGCGGGCCGCCCGCTGGTGGCGTCCGCCCGTCCGGGCCGCTGGTGGGGGCTGGCCGAGGTGACCGCTGGTGAGGTACCGGTGGTCGCGGTGGGCGCCCCCATCCGGTTGTCGGGGTCGTCGCTGTCTGGTTTGTCGACCTGCCCGATGCGCTGGTTCCTTGAGCACGAGGCACATGCGCAGGCCGCGAGCAACTCCGACATGGGCTTCGGCAAGGTTGTGCATGCGCTCGCGGACGAGGTTGCGACCGGGCGGACCGCTCCCGATCTCGACGCGCTCGACGCCCGCCTGGACCGGGTGTGGCGGCATCTCGCCTACGAGGCGCCGTGGCGCTCCGAGCAGCAGCGCGCGGCGGCACGCCAGGCGCTGGCCCGGTTCCTGAGGTGGCACACGGCCACCCGCAACCGGCGGCTGGTGGCGAGCGAGGTCCCGTTCAGCTGCGACATCGTCGTGGGCGGCCGAACGGTGAAACTACGTGGCTTCATCGACCGTGTCGAGCTCGACGACGACGGCCGGGTACATGTCGTCGACTTCAAGACGGGCCGGACGGCTCCGTCCAGTTCGGACGTGGCGCGTCATCCGCAGCTCGGCATCTATCAGGTTGCTGTGCGTGATGGGGCGGTGGCGTCGACAGCCGATGGGGCCCGAGCCGAGCCCGGCGGAGCCGAACTGGTGCACCTACGCCTTGACGCGCCCTCGGCGCCCGCGCGGCCCCCGGCGCCAGCAGGTCCGGCCGGGGATGCCGCCGGGCGTCCGCCGGCTCGGGCGCCGGCTCGGGCGCCGAAGGTCCAACGCCAGGATGCGCTGCCGGTCGACGGTCCCACCTGGGTGGAGGAGCTGCTGTCAGACGCTGTCGAGCACATCGACGCGGAGCGTTTCCCACCGCGTCCCGGCACAGCCTGCCCGACATGCGCGTTCCGGCGTTGCTGCCCGGCCCAGGACGAGGGACAGCAGGTGATCACATGACCGTGGCCGCCGCCACGGCCCTGCCGACAGGGCCGGCGCCGGCACCGGCACCGACAGACCTCCGTGATCTACTCGGCGTGCCGTTCACCGACGAACAGATCGCCGCTGCGACCGCTCCGCTGGAGCCCGGGGTGATCGTTGCCGGCGCTGGCTCGGGCAAGACCTCGGTGATGGCTGCCCGGGTCGTGTGGCTGGTCGCGACCGGCCAGGTGGCGCCCGACGGTGTGCTCGGGCTCACCTTCACGACCAAGGCCGCGGGTGAGCTTACTGACCGGATCCGCCGTGGCCTGGAAAAATCGGGTGTCACGGGTACCGAGGGCGAGGCCGGCGCGGGTGAACCGGTCGTGTCCACCTACCATGCGTTCGCGAAGCGGCTGGTCACAGACCACGCGCTGCGGCTCGGCCTGGAGCCCGGTTTCACGCTGCTTGCCGATGCCACCCGCTACCAGCTCGCCGGGCGGGTACTGCGTCGCCACCGCGGACCGGTCACGGCGCTGAGCAGACCGCTGTCGATGCTCGTGGGCGACCTCATCGCGCTTGACGCGGAATGCGGCGAGCACCTTGTCGAACCGGCGGAACTGGTCGGTTTCGACCGTGACTGGCTGGCCGAGATCGAGACGGTGCTCGCCGCCGAACGGGAACGGCCGCGCACCAAGGGCCATGTCGACGCGCTCGACCGGATGGCCCTGATCGCCCGGTCCCGTCAGGAGCTCAGCGCGATGGTCGCGGAGTTCCGCGCGGCCAAACGCGAGCGTGACGCCATCGACTTCGGTGATCTGGTCCGCCACGCGGTCCGGCTGGCCGACACGGTGCCGGAGGTCGGTGCGCTGGAGCGTTCCCGGGCCGGGGTCGTGCTGCTGGACGAGTACCAGGATACGTCCGTGGCGCAGCGGCGGATGCTCGCCGGCCTGTTCGGCGGTGGTCATCCGGTGACCGCCGTCGGTGACCCGTGTCAGGCGATCTACGGCTGGCGTGGCGCGTCCGTCGCGAACCTCGACGGCTTTCCGGCGCATTTCCCGCGCCGTGACGGCGGGCCGGCGCGGGTGTACGAGCTGTCGGTCAACCAGCGCAGCGGCGGGCGGTTGCTGAGCCTGGCCAACGCGGTGGCGGCTGGTCTGCGGGCCCGCCACCGCGTCGCGCGGCTGCGCCCGAGGGACGATGTCGCCGATCACGGTGAAACGGTGGTGGCACTGCATCCAACCTGGTCGCAGGAGGTTCGCTGGGTCGCGGCGACGCTTCGGGAGGTTGTCACCACCGGGCGGGCCAGGCCCGGGGAGTGTGCGGTACTCGTGCGGGCGCGCCGTGACGTCCCCGCGCTGTATGCGGCGCTGCTTGCGTGGGAGCTGCCCGTGGAGGTCGTGGGCCTTGGCGGTCTGCTGAGCCTGCCGGAGGTCGCCGATGTCATCGCGACGCTGGAGGTACTGGACGACCCGACGGCCAACGCGGCCCTGACCCGGCTGCTCACCGGCCCGCGGGTCCGCCTGGGCCGTCGTGATCTCGCCGCGCTCGGGCGTGCGGCGCGCGAGGCCGCCGGCGCCGGGGCGGGGCGCCCCGCCCTCCTCGACCAGCCGGGATCCGAGCAGCCGATGGGCGGACAGGGGCCGGATGCGCTTGACGAGGCGGTTCTCGGGATCGACCCCTGCGATGTGGTCGCGCTCGCCGACGTACTGGACGACCCGGGTCCGCAGGTGTCGGCTCAGGGCCGGGCCCGGCTGCGGATGCTCGGCGCGGACCTGCGTCACCTGCGCGCTCATATCGACGAGCCACTGCTGGACGTCATCCACCGGATCATCGAGGTCACCGGCTTGGATGTGGAACTGGCGGCGAGCTCCGAGGCGGTCACAGCCCGCCGCCGTGACAACCTCGCCGCGTTCGTCGACGTCGCGGCGGGCTTCACCGGCCTGGACAACGACGGTTCGGTCCGCGCGTTTCTGGCGTTCCTGCAAGCCGCGCGGGAACACGAGCGCGGTCTGGACGCGACCAGCCCCTCCGGCGCGGATGCGGTCCAACTGATGACCATCCACAAGTCCAAGGGGCTGGAGTGGGAGGTCGTGGCTGTGCCGAATCTCAGCCACACGGTTTTTCCGATCACTACCGTCCGGTCGAAGTGGACCACATCTCCGTCGGTGCTGCCCACGCCGTTGCGCGGGGACGCCGACGAGCTGCCTGTGCTGCGTGGCCACGGAAAATCCGACCTCGCCGAGTTCGCCGCCGACTGTGACGGCTACCTGGAACGGGAGGAACGCCGCCTCGGCTATGTCGCGTTCACCCGGGCCAAGTCGGTGCTGTTCGGCAGCGGGCACTGGTGGGGGCCGTCGCAACGTCGGCTGCGTGGGCCGTCGGTCTTCCTCGGTGAACTGTACGATCATGTGCGCGCCGGTCACGGCACAGTCGCGGCGTGGGCGCCGAGACCATCCGAGGACGAGACCAACCCGCAGCTCACCGGTATGGAAGAGCTGGACTGGCCGCTACCGTACGAGCCCGCGTCCGCTGCCCGCCGACGTGCCGTCGCCGAGCGGGTCACCACGCATCTGACCGCCCTGGCCGCGGGGCGGCCGTTGCCCGCCGACGATCTTACCGCGATGGCTCCGGCGGAACGGCAGGCACTGGCCGAACTCGACCGCGATGTCGAGCTGCTGTTGGAAGAGGCTCGCCGCGCTCGGCGGCCGTCCCGCACGGTGGAGCTGCCGCACGCGCTCACCGCCTCCCAGGTGGTGCGGCTGCGCTCTGATCCGGCGGGGCTGGCCCATGACCTCGCCCGCCCGATGCCGCGGCGCCCGGCACCGCTGGCACGTCGGGGCACGGCGTTCCACGCCTGGGTGGAGGACGTCTTCGGGCAGGTCCCGCTACTTGATCCCGAGGATCTGCCGGGGGCCGCGGACGAGGCAATGGACGAGGTAACCGATGAGATGCCGGCGGACGGCGACATCATGGCGTGGCGGGCGGCGTTTCTGGCCAGCCCGTATGGCCGGCGGCGCCCGTTCGCGGTGGAGACGCCGTTCGAGCTGCTGATCGCGGGCCGGGCGGTCCGGGGCCGCATCGACGCGGTGTACGACCTCGGGGGCGGACGTTGGGAGGTGGTGGACTGGAAGACGGGCCGGCAGCACGCGGACGCGGTGCAGCTGGCGGTGTACCGGCTGGCCTGGGCACGGTTGCGGGGGGTGCGCCCGGACGCGGTGGACGCGGCGTTCCTGTACGTCCGCTCAGGTGAGGTGGCCCGCCCGCCGCTGCTGTCCGAAACCGAGCTCGAAGCCCTTCTCCGCGGCACCCACCCGGACCACGTGGCCGGCCAGCGGCTGTCCGCGCTGGAACGCCTCGTTGCACAGGGCCGGGCAACCGCGCCCACCATCGGGCCGGACGAACCGCTGCCGATGCCGCCCGTGTTGGGTGATCCGTCTCTTGACACCGCGCAGGAGCTGGCCGCGGCACGCGAGCACGAACGCTGGTGATCTATTTCGATTCCGCCGCGGTGGTCAAGCTTGTCCGTGCGGAGCCGTCGAGCGCCGATGATGTCTACTCTTGGTAGCTACCAGGAATCCGGGGAGGGTGCCGTGTCGGGGACTGCGATCGCGAGGCTGTTCACGCATGGCAGGAGCCAGGCTGTGCGGCTGCCGAAAGAATTTCGGCTGCCCGGTGACCGGGTGCGTGTCCGACACGTGGGAGGCGGCGTGCTACTGGAGCCGATCGCGTCGGATGTCGATGCGTGGTTCGCCGAGCTGGACCGGTTTGCCGGCGTGCCACTGTTTGAGGACGGTAGGAACCAGCCGGCGGCGCCCGTGGGCGAGGACATCTTCGAGTGACCTGTCTTCTGGGCACCAACGCGGTGGTCGCCCTGTTGCGGAACAAGCCGTTCGCCGTGCGCGATCGGTATCGGGCGGCCCTCGCGTCGGGGAACCTCTCGCGCTGTCGTCGGTCGTGCTGTCCGACACCAGGTCTGCGTAGCGCTCGCTGAACTCAAGGAGAGGGGGACTGCGATATATGTCTGGGGAGGCTCCGAGGGGCTGATGCGTGTGGCTGTCAAGCGGTTAAACCTTGATCGACATCTAGAACCTCTGACACGCCGACAAACCGGGGAGGTTCTGGCAAAGATCGATATCTGTGTGACCTGCACAAACATAAACGATCATCCTTTTGGATCAGTTTATCCACAGCCCCCGCTGGGAGGTTCTGGAAGGATCTTGCAAACGCGCAGGTCAGGCCCCCCAGGATCGGTGGTACTGTCGCAGAGCAGGAACTTTCCGAGTCGGATTGAAACTACCTACCTCGTACGCCAACGAGGCATATTCGTCTAGTCGCACGGCAGGAACTTTCCGAGTCGGATTGAAACAGGTACCGGGCGCAAACTCCTTGTGGTTGACTAGAGTCGCACGGCAGGAACTTTCCGAGTCGGATTGAAACCCCTGCATGGTGAGCGCCCTCTCCGCGATGCACTGTCGCAGGGCAGGGGTTTATCGACCCCATCCGACACTGCCGATGATCTATATCGGGGCAGTGGACAGGCGTTGCGACTCCGGTCCGTGACCAGTGCGCAATCCATGATCGGCGCGTGTTTGTCGTTGTGCACGGTTTTCGCCCGGATCGGCGTGCCTAACAACAAACATGCGCCGATCATGATGACAACTAATGCTGCCCGGCCGCATTTTTCCTGCTGTCAGGCCACGTATTGTCACGCGAGCTACGACGGGGTCAAACGGTCGTAGCGACGCTCCGATACGATGATCTCGGCCCGGGTCCGCGACGAGCTTGGCCGTGGCAATGCCGGGTGGGAGGGGCCGCGGCGGCTACTGCACGGCTTGGCGGCGATCGGTTCGCCCGGCCCCTGACCGTCGGCGGGGCGGCTGGTCTTCTCCCGGCGCGGGCTGATCGGCGGGCGGCACGTGATCAACTTACAGGGCAGTCACCCACCGCGAGCGCCCCGCAGCCACAGCAGCGGTCACCCAAATGACCTGACCTGCGACAACACGAAACGATCGAGATACCTAACCAGTTACGATGCAGGCACGGTCAGTCTGTGGCTTTCGGATGGCGAGGACTGGCGTACATGACGATGACCCGGCGCCGTTCGGTATCGACGAGGTACCAGATCCGGCCGCCGCTGGTGACTTCTATCTGCCATTGCGGCAGCGGCCGACCCCGGTAGGTGCCGGTGGCACAGCTGCCTCTGAGCCGATGGTGTCGGCTGGTCGCGACCGCCGGAGCCGGGTCAGTGCGCATCAGCTGCTAGTGGTCGCCGCCGGAAGTTCATCCAGGGCCTGCCGGCGCCAGGCGGCGCCTCGCGTCGTTGTCGTCGGCCCCGGTAGAACGCCGCTACCGGGGCCTCCTCCGCCTCGCGACGCATCCGCCTGGCATCCGACATACCCCGGTTAACTTCCGGCGGCGACCACTAGGCGTGGCGGGTGTTGGCGGCGGCCTGGGCACACAGCTCGTCCCAGCCCTTGCCAGCCTCACCGGTTCCGAAGATCACGTCCCATTCGTTGGGGCCAGGCGGCGGGGCGACCCGGTCACCGCGTTTCGGGCTCACGCAACCACATCCGGTTCGGGCACGCTCCCGTAGTCGTCACCGTCCTGGGCGAGGATCGCAGCGAGGTCCGGGTCGGCGTGGATCTCGGCTGTGTGCTTCCACTCCTCGATCAGATGTGCGACCGGGGCGAGGTTGTCCAGATCCTCGACGGCGCGCAGGGTGTCGGCGAACTCGGTGAGGAACAGCCGCTGGTCACCCTCCGGTAGGAACCGTGTCCAGGTGAACACCTCGGGCAGGGCTTCCAGGAGCCGATCGCGTCCCCGCTGGTCGGCCTGGCGCAGCAGCACCATGGTCAGGCGGGTGGCCGCGGAGACGATGGTGTGTTCCTGCTCGCGCCGGGAAGCGGTGGTCATGACCAGGTCCTCGGCGTCGCGGCGGCGCAGCCGCAGCACGACCGCACCGGACCTGGCCATCGAGGCCAGGGTGTCCTTGGGCTTGTTCAGTAGATCGGAGAACGCGACCACCAACGCGGCAGACATAGTTTCAAACTACTTCGAAAGTCACTGCCAGCCCACCCAGGCAACCAGGACACCGACGGATCGGCGAATCGTGAGGGCAAAGCCGTCTCCGATAGTCCGACGATCAAGGTATGGGGGTTCGGCGTGCGCGGGTCCCACTCGCTTCGTGGAACTGATGTTCGATTCGGTAGATGATGTACCGGTCGGCGCGGTCACTGGGCATCATCCCTGGTCGGAACCTGGGCAGCGACCGGACGGACACCGATCTCAGGGCCTTCAGCCAAGCAGGAGCTTCGGTGTGTGAGTCTGCCATGCCCGCGTCGGGGTCGTTGCGGGAGGCGGTGCTGGCCGGCCCGGGTGACGGGGTGGAAACGGGGGCGGGAGTGGGGCCGCTGGCAGTGGTGGTCACACCGGAGGCAGTGCGCGCGGCGCTGACCGCCGCGGGGCACACCGACTCCCGCCGGGCGGTGCCGTGGGTGCGTGAGCCGGTTCAGGTCGGCTCGGCAGGCCGATGGGGACGGCTACGCCGTGCTTGTTGATCTGTAGCCGTGGTGGGTGGTCATCGCCGGTCTCCCCTGGGGGCTGTGCTTGTCCGTATCCGACGGACGATGGTGAGGATGATGGAGAGGTGACGGCGATATATGTCTGGGGAGGTTCCGAGGGGCCGATGCGTGTGGCTGTCAAGCGGTCATGTCATGATCGACATCCAGAACCTCTGACACGCCGACAAACCGGGGAGGTTCTGGCAAAGATCGATATCCCTGTGACCTGCGCAAACGTAAACGATCGATCTTTTGGATCAGTTTATCCACAGCCCTCGCTGGGAGGTTCTGGAAGGATCTTGCAAACGCGCAGGTCAGGCCCCCCAGGATCGGTGGTACTGTCGCACGGCAGGAACTTTCCGAGTCGGATTGAAACTCGATAGAAAGGGGCATACCAACTCTCCGATTCTGTCGCACGGCAGGAACTTTCCGAGTCGGATTGAAACTCAAACGCGCGGGCAGCTCAACGCACGCTGCTGGCGTCGCACGGCAGGAACTTTCCGAGTCGGATTGAAACATCAGGTCGGTGACCAGCATGAATCCGAGTGATGTCGCACGGCAGGAACTTTCCGAGTCGGATTGAAACACCTCGGCCATCAGCAGCACGCTGGCGTCCAGGTGGTCGCAGGGCGGGAGCTTTCCGAGTCGTGACCCCATCCGGCGCTGCTGGTGATCTATATTTGGGCAGTGGATGGGCGTTGCGACTTCGGTCTGTGAGCAGCGCGCAGTCCATGATCGGCGTGTGTTTGTTGTTGTGTACGGTTTTCGCCCGGATCGGCGTGCCTAACAACAAACATGCGCCGATCATGATGGCAGCTAATGCTGCCCGGCCGCATTTTTCCTGCTGTCAGGCCACGTATTGTCACGCGAGCTACGATCAAGTAAGTCGTAACATTCGGTCGCTGGGACTCCACCCGTCGGTGATGGACCAGGACTTACCCTGCATGGGTGCGTAGATCCGGCTTAGAGCGCCCGAGGATAGGGCGTTCGATCAGTGAGCGGCTCATCCGCGCCCGGTCCGGCAAGGCGGAGGAGGAAGGCGCCCTGGTGGTGGGCGCCGACTGAGGACAACGCGGCCGGGCGGGACGCGGGGAGCCGCGAGCCGGACAGCCCTATCCTCGGGCGCTCTTAGGGACTACCGTCGCGGCTCGCTCCTGCTGGCAGTAACTGTGATGTTCCGCAGCCTGCGGGCGTGGCTGCGGTACCTGGACCTGACTTAGAGCGACCGGCAATAGGGACGCGGCGTCGCGGGGCTGGGGCACGCACCTCGCTGTGTTGTCGTCGGTCACCACCCAATACCAGGGTGGCTCCCTCCGCCGCCTTGCGATGTACGCACCTCAGCCCCGCTCCTTGATCCACGCCCCTATTGCCGGGCGCTCTTACCCGAGCAAGCCCGCTGACTGGGCCGAATACGCAGCTGCGCTGCGTGCCAAACGCCGCGAGCCCGGTCGGATGGCCGCGTCACCCACCTCGTGGTCTGGGCGTTGCTACCGGACCGGCCTGCCAGGGCGTGACGGTTCGGCGGCTGAGGTGCAGAGGTAATCTGACGCCTGCAAGATCAGACCAGCGGCAGCCAGAGAGGAGGGGTTCGATGGTCAGCCACTTTCTCTCCTTCTCGCCGATCGACGCGGCAGCGGTCCGTGCGGCGATCGACGGTGGCGAGACGCTGTCGGTCGAGTTCAAGAGTGAACAACGCCAGTCCCTGGGCGACCGTGAGCTGATCGAGGCGGTGGTCTGTCTCGCCAACGGCCGTGGCGGTGTGCTGCTCCTCGGAGTTGAGGACTCCGGCGTGATCACCGGCGCACGGCCTCGGCACGGCGATCGGACGGAGCCGCAGCGGCTTCAGGCACTCATCGCGAATTCGACGCAGCCACCCGTGCAGACCTCCGTCTCCACGGTCGAGGTCGAGGGGACGGAGGTCCTGTGCGTCCAGGTGGAGAACAGCCCGCGCATCGTCGGTACTACCCGCGGGATGTATCAGCGGCGGGCCATCGGAGGCGACGGCAAGCCAACCTGCGTACCGGTCCACGCGCATGAGATGCTCGCGCACGAGATCGACCGCGGAGCACTGGACTACTCGGTGCTTCCCGTACCCGACGCGGGCTGGAACGACCTGGATCCGCTGGAATTCGAGCGGTTCCGTCGACTGATCCGAGAATCCGCCGGCTACGGCGACCGGGTGCTTGCCGAGCTGGACGATCAGGACATCGCACGTGCTCTCGGCCTGCTTGAGCAGCGAGGCGGCGCAACCGCGGTCTGTGCGGGTGCGCTGCTCCTGTTCGGTCGGGAGGAGGCGATCCGTCGCTACTGCCCGACCCACGAAGCGGCCTTCCAGGCATTGCGGGGCCTGGCGGTCCAGGTGAACGACTTCTTTGCCTGGCCGTTGTTCCGCTTGGCCGAGGAGCTCCTCACACGGTTCCGGGCCCGCAACTCCGAGCAGGAGATCCAGTTCGGCCTCCTCCGGGTCAGCGTTCCCGCCTACTCGGAGACGGCCTACCGCGAGGCGCTTGCCAACGCACTGATCCACCGGGACTACACCGCCCGAGGCGCGGTCCACGTCCAGTGGCAGGACGAGCAGTTGGAGATCACGAATCCCGGGGGCTTCCCGGCTGGGATCACTGTTGACAACTTCCTCGTCGCGTCACCGCGCCCCCGCAACCCGCGGATCGCCGACGCTTTCAAACGGGCGGGAATCGTCGAGCGGACCGGTCGTGGGATCAACCGGATTTTTGCTGAGCAGCTGCGTTTCGGTCACAGCCCGCCGGACTACACGCGGTCTACCGATAGTTCTGTCGCGGTGCTGCTCCCAGGCGGCAAGGCAGATCTTTCGCTCATTCGTTACGTCGTCGGCCAGGAGCATCAGGGGCAGCCGCTGATGTTGCCGGACCTGCAGATCGTCACCGAGTTGCTACACCACGGCCGGCTTCGTACCGAGGAGGTTGCCGCCGTGCTGCAGGTGGGTGAGGCGGAGACTCGCCGACAACTCGCGCGGATGGTCGACCGGGGCCTGGTCGAAGCCCGTGGCGGCGGGAAGGGACGCACCTGGCATCTCACCGCGGCGGTGTACCGCGAGCTTCGCGAACCCGCCGCCTACGTGCGGGTCCACGGGTTCGACCAGGCGCAGCAGGAACAGATGGTGATCAAATACGTGGATGTTCATGGCCAGATCACCCGCGGTGAGGCGGCCAACCTGTGTTCGCTGTCCCCCGATCAGGCGTCCCGGCTGCTACGCCGCCTCGCTGGAGGCGACGGTCCTCTCGTCGCCGACGGCGAGGGCCGGTCCCGCGTGTACACGCGCCGCGCGTGATGGGATCACGCGCACTCGACATCCATCACGCGCGCGTGAAAATACACGCGGCGGTGCGCTCGACGCGGCCGGAGAGCAGAAGGTCGGTGACGGCGATGTATGCCTGGCGAGCCCCCGAGGGGCTGATGCGTGTGGCTGTCAAGCGGTTAAACTTTGATCGACATCCAGAACCTCTGACACGCCGACAAACCGGGGAGGTTCTGGCAAAGATCGATATCCCTGTGACCTGCGCAAACGTAAACGATCATCATTTTGGATCAGTTTATCCACAGCCCTCGCTGGGAGGTTCTGGAAGGATCTTGCAAACGCGCAGGTCAGGCCCCCCAGGATCGGTGGTACTGTCGCACGGCAGGAACTTTCCGAGTCGGATTGAAACCCCATTGAATGTCATCTTGCCGGTGCAGCCTTGCGATGGTCGCACGGCAGGAACTTTCCGAGTCGGATTGAAACAGGGCAACCTCACCGGTTGGCGAGGGGAACAGCGCTGTCGCAGAGCAGGAACTTTCCGAGTCGGATTGAAACAGACGGACCAGTTCGCCACCTGCTGCATAGTGCGGGTGTCGCACGGCAGGAACTTTCCGAGTCGGATTGAAACGCGCAGTTCACCTGTCAAGCTGAGGCTGAAGAGCGTCGCAGGGCAGGAACTTTCCGAGTCGGATTGAAACACGAAACGCAGGTGATTGCTCCCCTGCGTGATTGTCGCGCGGCAGGAACTTTCCGAGTCGTGACCCCATCCGGCGCTGCTGGTGATCTATATTGGGGCAGCGGACAGGCGTTGCGACTTCGGCCTGTGACCAGCGCGCGATCCATGATCGGCGCGTGTTTGTTGTTGTGTACGGTTTTCGCCCGGATCGGCGTGCCTAACAACAAACATGCGCCGATCATGGTGGTAATAAATGTTGGCTGGTCGCATTTTTCCTGCTGTCGGGCCACGTATTGTCACGTGAGCTACGGCGAGGTCATGCGAGTGACGCGACGCTTCTGCTGGATCTCGAGGGCCTTGCGGTCGAGCGCGTCGAGCGGCTCGCGGACGGGTCACGGGTGGCGGGGCTTGCGACCGTGGACGAGACTGCGCGGGCGTTTGAACCCGTCCCCAATACCCGGTCGAATGCAGGAGATTGCGAGCCCCGAAGCTGAGGCCTGCAATCTCCACCCACGGTGTTTCTAGCTGGTCTGCCGGGTCAGGTCGTAGACGGTCTGGCCGCCGACCGTCGTCGAGGTGAAGTGTGCTTTGACCCAGGCGGTGATGTCGCTTCCGGTGCCGTTGCTGTTCGGGCCGCCCATCCCGCCGCCCATCCCGCCGCTGGTCGAGCCGGCGATGAAGTAATGGACCTGCCCGGCGGCGACATAGGCCTGGAAGGCGGCGAGGGTCGGTGTGGCGTCGCTGCCGTTGAACCCGCCGATGGACATGACCGCCTTACCGCTGGCGAGCTCAAGAGGAGCGGCACTCTGGGAGCCGACGGTGGCGGCCGCCCAGGTGTTGGTGGTCTTCCCCAACAGCGACACCAGCTCGGTGTTGGCGCTCTGGCCACCGAAGCCACCGAAGCCATCCGCTGGGCTGGCTGGCGCGCCGCCGGACGGCCCGGTCGTCGTTACGCCGTTTGTCGGCCCGTTGCTGGTGGCGCCTGGCCCGAAGCCTCCCGGCGGGGTTCCGTTGGCGAATCCCCGGCCACCGGGGGGCATCCCGCTGGGAGCGCCAGTGCCACCGCCACCGCCACCCGGACCACCCACGGAGCTGGCACTGCCCGGACCAACCGTCGGGATCGGGCCGGAGCGCGCGTGTGAGGCGGTGCTGGCGGCATAGCCGGCCGTGCCGGCAAGCCCCGTAAGCAACGCCGCCGTCGCGATCACGATCGCGCCCCTGCGCAGGACGCCTCGCCCGGCCAGCAGCCCGGCGGTAGCCACCGCACCGACGACCAGCACCGCGTAGCGCAGCCATGGAGCCCAGTCCGGGGTGAGGGAAAGCAGGTGGTAGCTCCAACCCGCGGTGCCAGCCACGATCATGGCCGCGCTGATCCGGGCGAACCAGGTCTCCCGCCGCGTCCAGAGCAGCCGTCCGGTGATCGCGACCAGTGCGGCGACAGCCGGGGCGAGCGCGATCGTGTAGTACGGGTGCATGGTGCCCCGCATGTAGCTGAACACGATCGCCGTCACGAGCAGCCAGCCACCCCAGAGGATGATCGCGGCCCGGGTGCGGTCGGTACGCGGCGCCCGGCGGGTGAGCCACAGGCCGGCGAGCAGGCTCAGCAGCGCCGCAGGGAGCAGCCAGGAGATCTCCAGGCCGGTTTCCGAGCGGAACAGGCGGGTGATGCCGGTGCTCCCGCCGAAGCCACCACCGCCGAAGGCGCCGCCACCGAAGGCGCCGCCGCCGAAGCCACCACCGCCGGGGCCACCACCTGCGCCGGCACGGCCGCCACCGCCACCGCCATTGCCAGCCCCGCCGAACAGCCGACCGAGCCCGTTGTAGCCGAATGCCAGCTCAAGCACGCTGTTGTTCGTCGAGCCGCCGATGTACGGACGGGCGGACGCCGGCCACAGCGACACGATCGCGACCCACCAGCCGGCTGCGGCGAGCAGCGCGCAGACCGAGGCGAGCAGGTCGATGGCGCGCCGGCGCAGCCCGGTCGGGGCGGCGATCAGATAGGCCAGCCCGAAGGCAGGGACGACGAGCAGCGCCTGGCCCATCTTGGTGAGGAAGCCGAAGCCGATGGCGACCCCGGCCAGCGCGAGCCATTTCGTGCTGGCCGACTCGATCGCCCGCACCGTGGCGTAGGCGCCGGTGATCAGGAGCAGGACGAGCAGCGCGTCCGGGTTGTCAAAACGGAACATCAGTGTCGCGGCCGGGGTGAGGGCGAGCGCCGCGCCGGCAAGCAGGCCCGCGGCCGGTCCGGACCATCGGCGCACGGTCGCGTAGAGGAGACCGACGGCGGCGACACCTTCGAGCGCCTGCGGGGCGAGCATGCTCCAGGACGAGAAGCCGAAGATTCTGCCCGACAGCTCCATCACCCACAGCGAGGCCGGCGGTTTGTCGACGGTGATGAAGTTGGACGAGTCGAAGGAGCCGAAGAGGAAGGCCTTCCAGCTTTTCGCGCCGGCCTGGACCGCGGCGGCGTAGAAGTCGTTGGCGTTACCGGACGCACCGAGGTTCCACAGGTAGAGGACGGCGGTCGCGGCGAGCAGAGCCACGAGCGCGGGCCGGGCCCATCCCGGGTCGAGCGGGTGTCCGCGTAGCCTGCGGCGCATCCCGGCCGGCGGCCGCTCGTCGGTGTCACGATGGGGCTCGGCACCCGGATGCGCTCCTGGCGGGCTGCTCGTGGGGAGCAGGGTCGAGGTGGACACAGGCGTTTCTCCAGTCCGGACGTGGTCTGTGATGTGGTCAGCGGTGTCAGTGATGTCGCTGTTGATGCGGCGGGCGCGGCTGGCCGCCGCCGTGGTCACGGCCGCTGGCGGTGCGGGTGGAAGACCCAGGCGCGCAGCAGCAGGAAGCGCATGACCGTCGCGGCGAGGTTGGCGGCGACCAGGATGCCCAGTTCCAGCAGCCGGCCGGGATGGCTGGCCAGCGCGCCCAGAGCGGCCAGCGCCCCGCTGGTGAGCCCGAGTCCCAGAACGAAGACGACGAGGCCCTCGAGCTGGTGGCGACCGGCTCCCGAGCGGCCTCGTACGCCGAAGGTCAGCCGCCGGTTCGCCGCGGTGTTCGCGACCGCGGTGAGCGCCAGCGCGAGCAGGTTCGCGGCCTGGGCGCCCGCCAGGCCGCGCAGCAGCACGTACAGCACCAGGTAGGCCGCGGTGCTTGCCAGCCCCACGCCGGTGAACCGCACCAGCTGTCTGGGCAACCCGACCGGCACGCCGGGAACAGCCGGTTCCAACGGCGCACGGCCGAGCTGGCGGCGCAGGTCACGCACGGGCAGCGCGCCGCTGGCGAGGGCACGCCCGAGCCGGGCGACGCCCTTGAGATCGGCCAGCGCGGTGGCCGCGATGTCAACGCGGCTGTCGGGATCGTCGATCCAGTCGACCGGGACCTCATGGATGCGCAGCCCGGACCGTTCGGCGAGGACGAGCAGCTCCGTGTCGAAGAACCAACCGGTGTCCTCGATCAGCGGCAGCAGCCGCGCGGCGACGTCGGCGCGGATGGCTTTGAACCCGCACTGGGCGTCGGAGAAACGGGCGGCGAGCGTGCCGCGCAGGATGAGGTTGTAGCAGCGGGAGATCACTTCCCGCTTCGCGCCCCGGATGACCCGCGAGTTACGTGCCAGCCGGGTCCCGATCGCGAGATCGGAGTGCCCGGAGATCAGCGGGGCGACCAGCGGCAGCAGCGCCGCGAGGTCGGTGGACAGGTCGACGTCCATGTAGGCCAGCACCGGAGCGTCAGAGGCCGACCAGACCGTGTGCAGAGCGCGCCCGCGGCCTTTCTGGTCAAGGTGGATGACAGTGACCTCGGCGATGGCGGCCTGGAGCGTCTCCGCCACGGCGAGGGTCGCGTCGGTGCTGGCGTTGTCGGCGATCGTGATCCGGAAGGGGTACGGGAAGGTCCTGGTCAGGTGCGTGTGCAGGCGGCGTACGCAGGGCTCCAGGTCGGCCTGCTCGTTGTAGACGGGAATGACCACGTCCAGCACTGCCGCGGGATGGGTCGCCAGGACGGGCCGGCGGGCGGCTGGAAGGGGCTCGCCGGCCGGCCGTGGGGTGTTTCTACCAGGTGCGTCTCTACCAGGTGTGTCCTGCGGGGCGGAGGTCACGGTGGGCATGGATCTACAGTCGCTCCGGGAGCTGTCGGCTCTTTGTGCCGAAGCTGTGCCTTTCCTGTGAGCCTGTTCGTGCCTGTCTGGGCGCGGCTGGCAGGCACGAACGTCAGCGCCTGCCGTGGGCTGACGGCTGGCCACCGGTGACCGTGCCGCTGGCCGTCGGGACCGCCTCGGCCAGCGGGGCTGTGCTGGCCGGCGGGACCGCGGCCGGCACGTGCGTGGGCAGCCGGACGATGAACACCGTCTGACCAGGACGGCTCGTTACTCCTATGCTGCCGCGGTGGGCGGTCACGACGGCGTTGACGATGGCCAGCCCCAGCCCGGTGCTGCCGGCCGCGCGGGAACGGGAACCGTCACCGCGGGCGAAGCGCTCGAACACGGCTGGAAGAAGATCGGCCTGAATGCCGGGCCCGTCGTCGATGATGGTGAGCACGGCAGGACCGGGGGAGCGGGCGTGCAGGCTCGCGGTGACCGTTGTGCCGGGCGGGGTGTGGGTCCGGGCGTTGGCGAGCAGGTTGGCCAGCACCTGATGCAGGCGGGCCGGGTCACCGGTGACGATCACCGGCTCGTCGGGCAGGTCGAGTTGCCAGCGGTGCTCGGGGCCGGCGGCATGGGCGTCGCTCACCGTGTCCACGACAAGCCGGGAGAGGTCGACCGGCACGGCCTCGAGGGGACGCCCGGCGTCCAGCCGAGCGAGCAGCAGCAGGTCCTCGACCAGGCTGGTCATCCGGGTCGCTTCGGATTCCACCCGGCGCAGCGCGTGGGCGACGTCGGGGGGCAGCTGGTCACGGTCGCGGCGGGTGAGTTCGGCGTATCCGCGGATGGCGGCCAGCGGGGTCCGCAGCTCGTGGCTGGCGTCCGCGACGAACTGGCGGACCTTCATCTCGCTGGCCTGGCGCGCCGCGAGTGCCGCGCCGACATGGCCGAGCATGCTGTTGAGCGCGGCCCCGACCTGCCCGACCTCCGTACGCGGGTCGGTGTCCGCCGCCGGGACGCGTTCGGCCAGGGCGACCTCGCCGCGGTCCAGCGGAAGCTGGGTGACCCGCCTGGCGGTGGCCGCCATGCGCCGCAGCGGGCGCAGGGTGAGCCGGACCACGACCGTGCCGGCGAAGCCGGCCAGGAGCAGCCCGGCCCCGGCGACAGCGGCTCCGACAGCCACCAGCTGGTACAGGGTCGCCTGGACGGGGTGCAGCGGCAGCCCGGTGATGAGCACGGCGCCGTCCGGCATCCGGTTGGCGATCAACCGGAACTCCCCGTTGTCGCCGATCGTGCGGGTGTGCGGATGTTCGTCGGCCGGAACCTCGGTCAGAGCCGCCGCGCTCGCTGTGTCCAGGGGCGCAAACGAGCCGTCGTCGTTGATGATTACGGAATCGGTGACCGTGCCGGCGACCAGCCGGGCTCCGAGCGTGCCCGCGGACTGGCCCCGCGGCAGCAGGAAGTCCGGTGGGCGGCCGGTGGTTGCGGCCAGCGATCCGGACAGGCTGGCCGGGCTGTCCGGAGGCCTGTCGAAGGCCTTCCGGGCGCGGGCGACAGCGGCGATCAGCTGGCCGTCGAGGCGTCCCACCAGGTAGTCGTGCAGGGCCACCTCCGTGACGACACCCACCACGAGGCACACCGCCGCGAGCAGCCCGACCAGGCCCGTGACCAGGCGGGCCCGCAGTGACCACCCGAGGCGCCGTGCCCTGTTACCCACAGCCGCCGCTCATGGCCGCTGTTCGCCGGGCTTCAGGACGTAGCCCGCGCCCCGCACAGTGTGGATCATCGGCGCGCGGCCAGCGTCGATCTTCTTCCGGAGATAGGAGATGTAGAGCTCGACGACGTTGGCCTGGCCGCCGAAGTCGTAGTTCCAGACCCGGTCGAGGATCTGGCTCTTGCTGAGCACCCGGCGCGGGTTGCGCATCAGGAAGCGCATGAGCTCGAACTCGGTGGCGGTGAGCTCGATCAGGTCGTCCCCGCGCCGGACCTCGTGGCTGTCCTCGTCCAGGGTCAGGTCGCCGACCGTCAGCTCGGAGGAGGTGCGCGTGGCCGCGGCGCCAGCCCGGCGGATCAGGCCCCGCAGCCGGGCGACGACCTCCTCCAGGCTGAACGGCTTGGTCACGTAGTCGTCGCCACCGGCGGTGATCCCGGCGATGCGGTCCTCCACCGAGTCCCGGGCGGTCAGGAACAGCACCGGGACGTCGGATGCCTCCGCGCGCAGCCGTCGCAGCACCTCCAGGCCGTCGATGTCGGGCAGCATGACGTCGAGCACCACCGCGTCCGGGCGGAACTCCCGGGCCGTGCGTACCGCGCCGAGCCCGTCCGCGGCCATACGGACTTCCCAGCCCTCGTAGCGCAGCGCCATCGACAACAGTTCGGACAACGCGGGCTCGTCGTCGACGACGAGCACCCGCAGCGCGGTGCCGTCCGCTCGGCGCAGCGCCGGGAGCAGCTGGCGCGTGTTCTGGCGTACCGGCTGGTGTACCGCCTGGTGCGCCGGCTCGTGTGTGTCGTCGGCCGGTCCGCCGGGGGACGCCGGCCCGCCGGGGAGTAACGCCATGACAGTCATGCAAACAGAGTGACGGTGCTATCTGTGAGACAGCCTTCCAATTCCTGTGAATTTCCTGTGTTCATTGTCCCGGATCGATCCGGGGCGTATCGATCCGGGACGTGCCAGAGGCGGGCACAGTAGTCTTCTCGGCGTCGGAACGGGTATAAGGGGCGTGGCCCCGCGGGGCGCAACCAGGGTCCTGATCGCGTGATCCGGCGAGCGGCGTCCGCCGGCAGGGTGGGTCGTGACGGTTTGGCAACGGGGGTAAGGCATGCCGGATTCCGCCATCGTAGATGTCCCGATCGGGCTCATCCTGGTGTTCGCCATCGGCAGTGTGGCGGTCTCGCGCCTGAACGAGACCGTGTTCGGCCTGGTGTGCTACCGCGGCCGTCAGCTTGAGGCCGAGCTGCGTCGTCTCTTCGGCGACCGGCCGGTCGACACCGCGGCCGCCGCCGTCGACACCAGCCGGACGGCCCAGCTCCTCGACGGCCCGCTGCGGGGACTGCGCTCGGGCAGGCATGCCGGCGAGGCGCCGGACATGGGGACCGCGCCGGTCTCGGCCAGCGCCTGGCGGCGGGCCCGCCGGATGCGGCTGCCGTCTTACATCCCGTCGGTGGCATTCTCGCGGGGCGTGCTCGACATGCTGGAACCACCCGCGCGGGTGCTGCTCGCTCGGATGGACCGCCTCACGATCCCCGACGCGGCGCTCCCGGCCCTGCGCGAGGCGCACCGGTCGCTGACCGACGTCAGCGCGGCCGCGCTGTCCGAGGCGCTTGCCGCCTCCCCGGCGGCCACCGAGGAAAGCCGCCGGATCGCCGCGTCGATCGTCGGGCTCGCCGCCGCGGAACCGGTCGGGCCGCTGCTGGACGAGGTGGCCAAGCTGCCCGCGGACGCCCCGCTCCGATCAGCGCTGATCGGCATCGTCACCCGCGCGGGCCACGACCGCGATCGGATCATCGCCGAGCTCGCCGAATGGTACGACGACACGATGGACCGGCTGTCGGGCTGGTACAAGAGGCGCGTCACGCGGTTTCTGTTCGTCTACGCGTTGCTGCTCACCCTGGTGCTGAACCTGGACGCGGTCGCTCTCACCAACGCGCTGTGGGAGAACCGGTCCCTGCGGACCGCCGCGGTGCAGGCCGCGTCCACCGAGCTGGTGTCGGCCACCGCGGCCACCACACCCGCCGCCAGCGCCGGGGAAGCCGCGAACCGGGCCGTGAACGCCGTCCGGGACGCGGCGGCGCTGCGCCTCCCGCTGGGGTGGAGCGGGGCCGGTGTCGACCGTTCGGATCCCCGGCGGATTCCCGATGACACGGGTGGCTGGGCATTGAAGATCTTCGGGTGGCTGCTCACCGCGCTCGCGCTCTCGCTGGGCGCGCCGTTCTGGTTCGATCTTCTCGGCCGTTTCGTCAACATGCGCAGCAGCGGCCCGAAGCCCACGCCCGCCAGCGACTGATGGGAGCTACCGGGTCGCCATAGGGCAGGCTGACCGGCGCTGGCGCCGGCTGGCACACCCGTGGGCATGACCCGCCGCACCAGGGCGTCACGGTGACCGGCACGGGTCGGCGCGCAGGACGAGCTCAAGCTCGAAGCGGACGTCCGGGTCGTCCAGGCTGTCGCCGAACAGGGCACGCAACTGGTTCAACCGGTAACGGATCGTCTGCGGGTGGACCTGGAGCTCGGCCGCGATCCGGCCGCGTTGCCCCCGCAGCCGCAGCCATAGCAACAGGGTCTCCGCCAGGCGCGCACGGACTTTGGCGGGCAGCCCGTCCAGCGGGGCGAGCCGCCGGCTGGCGAGGTCGGCAAGCAGCGCCGGGTCCTGAGCGAGCAGCAGCTGGGCCAGGTGGTCGTCGGTGAACAACGGCTCGCCGGGGCCGTCCGGCGCTCCAGGCAGCGCGCCGCGGTCACGGGCGTTGCGGGCGAAGGCCGCTCTGGCCGCGCTCGCGGACGCCTCGGTCCACGGGACGGCCGGGCCGACGATGGCGCCGAGACCCGCCAACGCGCGTTCAAGCCATCTCCGGCGGCCGGGGCCGGCCGGGTCGCCGATGAACATCCAGATGTCATCGCCCTTGATGGCGCGGGGGGCGTCGGGCGGCAGGGCCAGGCATCCGACGCGGTGGTTCACCCGCTCCTCCCGGCCGTCCGCGCTCGTGTCCGCGCTCGTGTCCGCGCTCGTGTCCGCGTTCGCCGGCCCCGGCACGATGACCGCGGCGAGGATGTCGGGCAGCCGGTAGGAGGCGGCACGAGCGGTGTGTTCGATCGTCACCGGGCTGCCGCCCGACAGCATCAGCTCGCCGAGCCGGTCCCACAGCCGGCCGCGTTCGCTCGCCGCCTGGGACTGCGCCAGCGCATAGCCCTCGGCGGTGGCACCGGAGATCTCGTCGATATAGGCGAACATCGTCTCAGCCAGCGACACGAGCCCGTCCGCGTCCAGCCCGCTGTGCCGTGCCGCGTTCGCAAGCCGGCGCCAGGCGACCCGGGCACCAACCCGGTAGGCACCGAGCAGCGTGTCCAGGGAGCGGCCGGCGCGGAACTCGCCGCGCCCCAGCCGGACGTAGACCTCGCGGCTGGTGGCCAGGTCCGGCGGGCCGCACGAGTGTGTGTCGACCACGGTGAGGAAGCGCATCAGCGCCTCCTCAACACCCTGGCGGACACCGCGGCCGAAGGAGCCTTCCAGCGGCCGGGCGTACGCCGGTACCTCGCGCGCGATAGCCGCGATCAGATCATCGCTCAGGGTTATGAGCTCGAGTTGCAGGATATCGGCAAGATCAGAAGGAAACTGTCCTCCTGGAACAGTTTGCATCGGGTGCACTCTACTCCGAGCGGTCACCGTGCCGGGGTGTCTCATCGACCGTCGCGAGGAAGGCCGGCTGCGCTGGGGCGCCGCCGGCCCGGCCGGCATCGCTTCGGGCCGGCATTGCCTCCGGCCGGCATTGCCTCCGGCCGGCCGTAGTGGATAATCAGGCATCGTGAACGTGCCGACCGGTTTGTTCAGCGCTGTGGTCACCGGCGTCATCATCGGCGTTCCCGCGCGTCTGGTCGTGCCGGGCCGGCAGGCTATCGGCTGCCTGATGACCATTCTGGTCGGGCTTGTCGGCGCCGCGATCGGCCTGATCGTGGCCAGGGGGATTGACGCCAACTGGCTTCTCACCCTCGCTCTCCAGGTTGCCGTGGCCGCGGTTCTGGTCATGGTGGCGGCGGGAAGCCGCAACATGCGCTGATCGACGGGTCATGCCCGCCGATGGGAGCCCCGGCCCAGCCCTGACCGGATTCTTCGCAGGCAACAGATCCCAGCGGTTGTGGCCTTGTGGCGCGGATCATCCAGGACCAGAACCATCAACGGCGCGGGAGCAGTAGCGTTGCCAACCGTGCCCCCTCGTACCGAGACGAACACGATCGCCGTTTCGCTGCCGGCGCCCTCCTATCCGGTTGAGAAGACCTCGCTCGCCAACGGCCTGCGCGTCGTACTGGCCCCGGATCACACGGCACCGGTCGTCGCGGTGGCTGTCCACTACGACGTCGGTTTCCGCTCCGAGCCCGAAGGCCGTACCGGTTTCGCGCACCTGTTCGAGCATCTGATGTTCCAGGGCAGCGAGAATGTCGGGAAGGCCGAACATCCGAAGTATGTGCAGGCAGCCGGGGGCATGTTCAACGGCTCCACACACCCGGATCACACCGACTACTACGAGTTGTTGCCGTCCGGGGCGTTGGAACGCGCGCTGTTCCTGGAAGCCGATCGGATGCGCGCTCCGCGGATCACTCGGGAGAACCTGGACAACCAGATCGCGGTCGTCCAGGAGGAGATCCGGGTGAATGTCATGAACCGCCCCTACGGCGGCTTTCCATGGATCACGCTCCCACCTGTCGCGTTCGACACCTTCCCGAACACGCACAACGGCTACGGCGACTTCCATGAGCTCCAGGCGGCGAGCCTGGACGATGCCGAGGACTTTTTCGACAAGTACTACGCGCCTGGTAACGCCGTGCTCACCGTCGTCGGTGACTTCGACGCCGAGAACGCGCTCAGGATGATCGATCGTTACTTCGCGGGGATCCCGCCCCGTCCGGTGCCGGTCCGGCCGAGTTTTGCCGAGCCGGTGCGTACGGAGGACCGGCGCGCTGTCCTGACCGACCCGCTGGCCCCCCGGCCCGCGCTTGCCGTCGGCTACCGGGTGCCCGACCCCACGGCGGACCTACCGGCCTTCCTGGCCTATGACGTGCTCACCCATGTCCTGTCCGCCGGTGACGCAAGCCGTCTGGAGCGGCGGCTCGTGCAGAAGGACCGATCAGTGATCAGTGTCAGTACCTACCTCGGCACCTTTGGGGACCCGTTCGACCAGCGGGACCCGCTGTTGCTCACCTTCGAGGCGCGCCATCCGGCTGAGTCGTCCGCCGCGGCGATCCTCACCGCGGTGGACGAGGAACTCGACCGCATCACCACTGACGGCCTGGAACCGGGCGAGCTCGCCCGCGTGCAGGCCCGGATCGTCTCAGGCCTGCTCCGTGAGGCTGACGACGCGCTCGGCCGGGCGCTGGGCATGGCCGCCTTCGAGCTGCACCGCGGCCGTCCCGAACTGATCAATGAACTTCCCGGGCTGGTCGGCGCGGTGACCTCGGACGGGGTGCGGGCGGCCGCGGCGGCGTTGCGCGCTCAGGGCCGGTCGGTGCTGGAACTGCGCGCCGGAGCGGCGTCATGAGCCAGGTTGATCTGCGCGGCGGCACCGGGACCGTTCTTATCCCGCCGGTGGCGCCGACCGTTGCGGCCGATCTTCCCGCGGTGGCCGAGCGGATGCTGCCGGGCGGGCTGCGGGTACTGGTGGTCCGGCGGGCCAGCGTGCCACTGGTGGAGGTGCGGCTGCGCATCCCGTTCACTGGTCGTGGCGCCGCGCATCAGGCCCGCGCCGAGCTGCTCGCCGAAACCCTGTTCACCGGTACCCAGTCGCGGGACCGGGTCGAGCTCGCCACGGCCGTCCAGGCGCTGGGTGGAGCGCTCTCGACCGGGGTGGACGCGGACCGGCTCGCCGTCGTCGGCTCCGCGCTCGCGACCAATCTCGTTCCCCTGCTCGATCTGATCGCCGAGGTGCTCACCGGGGCGGTCTACCCGTCGAGCGAGTTCTCCGGTGAACGGGAGCGGGTCGTCGAGGAGGTCACGATCGCCCGCAGCCAGCCCGCGGTGATCGCCCGGGAGGGCCTGCTGCGCCGGTTGTACGGCGACCATCCCTACGGCAGCGACACGCCCGCGCCGGACGTGGTCGCCACGGTGACCGAGGCCGAGGTGCGTGCCCTGCATGCCGAGCGCGTGTCACCGGCGGGTGCGATCCTGACCCTCGTCGGGGATGTCGACCCGCGGGCCGCGCTTGACCAGGTCGAGGCGGCGTTCGGCGGGTGGGCCGGCACGCGGGCCGATCCCACGCCATCGTTGCCGGCGCTGGTCCACGGCCCCGTCGTGATTATTGATCGGCCCGGTGCCGTGCAGACGAACATCCGCATCGGCGGGCCGGCTGTGGACCGCCACGACCCCGCGTACGCCGCACAGCGGCTCGCGAGCACCGTTTTCGGCGGCTACTTCAGCTCACGCCTGGTGTCCAACATCCGTGAGGACAAGGGCTACACCTACTCGCCACGCAGTTCGGTCGACTATCCGGTCGCGGGAGCCCGTTTCACGGTGACCGCGGACGTGGCAACGGACGTGACCGCGCCGGCGCTGCTTGAGATCTTCTATGAGCTGGGGCGGATGGCTGTGCTGCCCGTGGCCGCTGATGAGCTGGACGCGGCCCGCCAGTACGCCGTCGGCACACTGGCGCTGTCCACGGCCACCGCCGTAGGGCTTGCCTCGACGCTGTCGGCGCTGGCTGGCGCCGGTATCGGCGTCGAGTACCTGCGTGACCATCCCGTGGCGCTCGAGGGCGTGACGCCCGAGGACGTGCTGGCGGTCTCGGCCCGGGTGCTGGCGCCGGCAAAGCTGGTGACCGTACTGGTCGGGGACGCGGAGAAGATTTCCGCCGCGGTCAGCGGCCTCACCGCGGTCGTGACCGCTGACCGCTGACCGCTGGCCGTTACCGCTGACCGGGTCCCACCCGGTCAGCGGCGGGACGGATTCGTCCGGGGCGGTGTCGGTCGAGGGCTGGCACCGCCCCGGCCGGCCAGTTCTCCGGGCAGGACCGCCCGCGGGTCGGCGACCGACTCGACCACCTGCCGGGCCAGCTCGTGCACGCGCCGCCCCATGCCGCGGGCGGTCCGGCGGAGCCGTTCGAACGCCTCCCTCGGACGGATGCGGTGACGTTCGGCAAGCACTCCGATCGCCTGCTCGACGATGACCCGTGAGGCCAGCGCATGCTCGAGCTGGACGACCGACAGCCGCAGCCGTTCGATCTCGGTCAGATCATGATCGGGACGCCGGGGCCGACCAGGCGGCGCGAGGTCCTCGGCAAGCAGATCGGCGAGGACCATCGCGGACAGCAGGTCGCCGACCGGCCGCACGTCACCGCCCGGGCCTTCCACGATCCACCCGGCCGGCGACCTACGCAGGCGCATCTCGGCCTCGGGGCGGCCGGCGGACGGCCCGTTGTCCTGCGCGCCTGGGGACGGCCGCCGCCGGGCGGGCTGGCTCAGCCGCGCCGCTGTGCCGGGTTCCGCTGGTGACGGTGCGGGCGGGCCGTTCTCTGTTAGCCTGCCGGCTTCGGCCGGCTCGGTGCTCTCGGCATCGTCCATGACGGTGCCGAGAGCACCGGCAATGCCGCGCAGCATTATGATCATGGATGGCGCGAGGGTGACCTGCGTTCGATCCAGCCCGACCAGCAGGCCGTGTAACCGGCCATCGCCACCCAGGACCGCGACGGCGACGTAGCTGCGCACCCCGAACCGCGCCGGCTCGTCCGTGCCGGCGACCGCCGGATCACCGCTCACCTCGCTCAGAGCCACGGGCGCGCCGTCGAGTACCCGCGCGCCGATGGCTTCACCCCGAGGCAGGGTGAAGCCATCGGCGAGGCCGGGCAGAGCGCCCGTCGTCCGCCGGTAGGTCGCGGTCGAGGCCGACAGGGCCACGAACGCCGTCGCTTCCATCCGGTGGACGGCACCCGCGGCCTGCAGCGCGGCATCGACCGCGCTCCACATACGTGCTGAAGGTACTGACGACACAGCCCGAACTCTGCCACAAACTTCACGGGCAGTGACGGACACCGTCCTCCAATCTGGCGCCACGGGCGTTCGGTGAGCGTGGAAATCAAGGTAGCTGTTGCTCTGTGTATCCTTTATGCGGCAGAAGCGACCTTCTCGGTAACCTGGCGCAAGCTCGGGTTCGTCAACACGGTGCCGTCGGCGAAGACAACGGTGGGTACCGTTGCGTTCCCGTTGTTCGCGGCCCGGACGATCCGCTCGGCTTCCGGGTTCTCCTCGATGTCGACTGTCACGTGCGCCAGCCCGGCCGCGTCGAGCTGGCGCTTGAGGCGGACGCAGTAGCCACACCACGATGTCGTGTAGATCGTTAGCACGAACAGCCCTTTCTGCCGCGATGGCGGAACAAATCTTCATAACCACGGCGCGGCCGTGTCGCTTCCCGTCGGTGGGAACGGCTACGGTCCCCTCTATGGCCGGTTCGAGTGTCCCGCCGAGGGACGACGATCCCGCCCGGCCGGTGGCGGGTGAGGCTCAGGCGTTGGTCGAGACGCTTGATCCAGAGCAGCGGTCCGCCGTGCTCGCCCCGATCGGCCCGGTCTGCGTACTGGCTGGCGCGGGCACGGGCAAGACCCGGACGATCACCCATCGGATCGGCTTCCTGGTCGCTACGGGGGCACTCCCAGCCGGCCAGATCCTTGCTGTGACCTTCACCACGCGTGCCGCGGGCGAGCTGCGGGGGCGGCTACGGGCGCTCGGTGCCGCCGGAGTGCAGGCGAGAACCTTCCACGCGGCCGCGTTGCGGCAGCTTGGGTACTTCTGGCCGAAGGTGGCGGGAGCGGCGCTGCCCAGGCTCGTGGAGAGCAAGATCGCACTGGTCGCGCGGGCCGCCAGCCGGCTGCGCCTCACGCCGAGCCGGACGGAGCTCCGGGACCTCACCGGTGAGATCGAGTGGGCCAAGGCGACCCTGCTCACCCCGGCGGACTACCCGGCCGCCGCGGCTGCCGCGGCGCGCGAGACCACGCATCCCGCGGAGGTGATCGCCGACCTGTACGCCGCGTATGAGGCGGTCAAGCGGGACGCGGGCGTGCGCGACTTCGACGACCTGCTGCTGCTGGCGGCAGCGGTGATCGAGGAGCATCGCTGGGTCGCGGACGAGCTGCGGTCCCGGTACCGGCACTTCGTGGTGGACGAGTACCAGGACGTCAACCCGCTGCAGCAGCGCCTGCTCGATGCCTGGCTCGGCGAGCGGGACAGCCTCTGCGTGGTCGGGGACGCGAATCAGACGATCTACTCGTTCACCGGGGCGTCCCCGCGCCACCTGCTGGACTTCCCCCGCCGCTTCCCAGCCGCGCACGTGGTCCGTCTCGTGCGTGACTACCGCTCCACCCCGCAGGTCGTCGCGCTGGCCAACGGGCTGATCGCCCGTGCCGGCGCGGCCGTGAAGCCGGCCCCATCCGAGCCGCTGAAACTCCTCGCGCAGCGTCCGGACGGCCCGGTACCGGTCTTCAGCGAGCACGACAGCGAGCCCGAGGAGGCCGCCGCCATCGCCGGCCGCATCCGCGCGCTCCTGGCCGCGGGCGTGCCGGCCAGCGAGATGGCTGTGCTGTACCGGGTCAACGCCCAGTCCGAGGCCTACGAGAGCGCGATCGCCGCCGCCGGCATCCCCTATCTGGTCCGGGGCGGCGAGCGCTTCTTCGACCGGCCTGAGGTCATCGAGGCGGTGCGGCTGCTGCGGGCGGAGCTGCGCTCGGCCGGAGGTGACCAGCCGGACGGCCTGGTCGCCCAGGTCAATGACGCCTTCGCCGCGGTGGGCTGGCGGCCGGACGACCCGCCGCATGGCTCGGGCGCCGAGCGGGAGCGATGGGAGAACCTGGCCGCGCTCGCCCACCTGGCCGATGACATGGTGGCGGCCGATCCCGAGGCACCTCTCGAGCGGTTCGTGGCAGATCTCGCTGACCGTGCCGCGCACCAGCACATCCCCACCGTGGAGGGGGTGACGCTCGCCTCCCTGCACGCGGCAAAGGGCCTTGAGTGGGACGCGGTCTTTCTCGTCGGTCTCGTCGAGGGGACGTTGCCGATCATTCATGCCAAGACCCCCGCGCAGATCGAGGAGGAGCGTCGGCTGCTCTACGTCGGTATCACCCGGGCGCGGGAACACCTGGCCCTGTCGTGGGCGCTGGCCCGTAACGAGGGCGGTCGCAGATCCCGCAAGCCCTCGCATTTCCTAGACGGGCTCATGCCGCGCCCGTCCGCGGCGCCGGGCGCGCCGGCTCGGGCGGGCACGGGAGACGCGGGCGAGCGCGGCACCGGCGGGCAGCGGTCACGCAATCGCTCCGCGGTCCGCTGCCGGGTGTGCGGACGCCCGTTGGCGGGTCCGGCGGCCAGGGTGGGCCGATGCGAGGACTGCCCCGCCGACGTCGACCAGGCGCTGTTCGAGCGGTTGCGCGCCTGGCGGTCAGCTCGGGCGAAGGAGCAGGGCGCGCCGGCATTCGTGGTGCTCACCGACGCGACCCTGATGGCGATCGCCGAGCGCCGGCCCACCGATGTCGCGCAGCTCGCCGGTATTCCCGGCATCGGCCAGGCCAAGCTCGACCGTTACGGCGAGGACGTGCTGGCTCTTGTCGACGGGCGGGCGCTGCCCGCGTCCGTCTCGTCGCCGTCGTCCGGGTGACCAGCCGTCTGGTTGCTTCGGGTAATTGCTTGATTGCCCAAAAAATAGGTTGCCTCGGTTGAGACAGCCTTCTACCGTACTCAGTGAGCACTGGAAGTGCCTGTCCGTCGCTGACGCCAACGTAAGGAGGTGGTCCCTGTGAACAGCACTGGGGCCATCGACGCGTTCGCCTACCCGCCGAATCGGTTCAGGCCGCGTGCCGCCGTCCGTCGCGCATTGTCCGTTGCGAAACCCATCCAGGCATGGGCGATAGCCACGCTCCATCTTTCGGGTCCGCTTCGAGGTTTGCTCCTGGCCTGACAAGCCGCAGAGCGCCGACCTCGAGGCCGCGGATCCCGGACGGGACCGCGGCCTTTGTCGTCTCACGCTCTGACGAGCTGGGC
The DNA here is from genome assembly GCF_917627345.1 of Protofrankia sp. CiP3. Taxonomy (NCBI): domain Bacteria; kingdom Bacillati; phylum Actinomycetota; class Actinomycetes; order Frankiales; family Frankiaceae; genus Protofrankia; species Protofrankia sp. CiP3. The sequence goes on from NZ_CAKJTM010000030.1 coordinate 53,946, forward strand.
TTGACCGAACCTTCCGTAACCGATTCCCGAATGAATATTCGGAGGTGACGCCGGTGTTTGACCCATT
>NZ_CAKJTM010000031.1:0-10080 GCF_917627345.1 Protofrankia sp. CiP3
GACCGCTTGATTCCGCCCCACGATTCTTGATGATCTTCCGGATTTGGAAGGTGAAACTCTCGATCGCGTTCGTCGTGTAGAGGATCCTGCGCAGGTTCGGGGTGAACTCCAGGAACGGGACGAACTGTTCCCAGGCGCGTTCCCACACCGCCACCGCCGCCGGGTGCTTCCGGCCGAACTCGGACTCGCCGAACTCCAGCAACGCGGCCTCCGCGGCGTCGAGGTTCGCCGCCGCGGAGATAGGCCGCATCGCCGCGGCTACCTTCTTGCGGTCCGCGTAGGAAACGTACCGCAACGCCGCCCGGATCAGGTGCACGACACACGTCTGCACCGTGGTCCTGCCGTAGGCGTTGCCGATCGCCTCGGGCAGGCCGGTCAGCCCGTCGCAGCACACGATCAGGATGTCGCGCACGCCCCGGTTGCGCAGCTCGGCCATCACCTGCGCCCAGTGCCGCGCGGCCTCGACCTGCTCGACCCAGATCCCGAGCACGTGCTTGACGCCGTCCAGGTCGACCCCGACGGCCAGGTGCACGGCCTTGTTCCGGACCGCGCCGCCGTCACGGACCTTCACCACCAGCGCGTCGACGAACACCACCGGGTAGACCTCGTCCAACGGCCGGTGCTGCCAGGCCTTCACGTCGTCGAGGACCTCGTCGGTGATCCTCGAGATCGTGTCGTGGGACAGCTCCACCCCGACCGTCCGCGCCAGGTGGTGGCCGATGTCCCGGACCGTCATCCCGCCCGCGTACAGGGAAATCACGGTGTCCGACAGGCCCCCTACCCGGCGGTCGCCCTTCGGGACCAGCGCCGGGGCGAACGTGCCCGCCCGGTCCCGGGGCACCTCGAGCTCGACCGGGCCGACCTCGGTCAGCACCGTCTTCCGGGTGCTGCCGTTGCGGGAGTTCGGCACACCACGACCAGCCGCGTGGCCCTTCCCGTAGCCCAGGTGCTCGTCGAGCTCGGCGGCCAGGCCCCGCTCCAGCACCTGTTTGATCAGCCCGGTCAGCAGGCCGCCCGGCCCGGTCAGCTTCAGCTCCGGCCCGCCCGCCCGGGCCTGGGCCACCAGCGCCGCCGCGAGCTCCTCCTCCACCCCGTCCGGCAGCACCAGGCCCCCGCGTGCCTGCGCCGGTACCACCACCGCCGGGTCCTCGACTTCGCGTCCCTGTCCGACTACTTTCGGCATTTACGATCTCCTTCGTCTCAGGTGCTCTGTCGCACCTGTAGCGGCACTCTAGGCATCCACTCCATTACACAGAGCATCTGACACGTCCCGTTCACCGGCGACTCGTCCCCGCACAGCACCGGCTCGGCGCGCAGCGCGGCCGTCATCGCCTCGTCGAACCCGGCAGCCTGAAGATCCTGCGCGAGCCGTTCGTTCGCGCGGGCGACGAACCCGGACGAGACCGGCACCCCGAGCAGCGCGTCGATCACCATCGCGGCCCGCTCGACCGGCACGTTCGCCTCCGAGGCGAGCAGCACCGCCGCGCCGTGCAGCCTGGGCCCGTAGGACACGCCGCCCGCCGCCGCGTGCCGCACCCCGGGCACCGGCGCGGTGGTGACCTTCCGGCAGCACGCGCACCGGCGCCGCGGCAGCGCCCACTCGACCTTCTCCAGCACCGGGTCGAGCAGGTCCCAGACCTGCGCCCACCCGTCGTCCGCCAGCACCCCCGCGCCGGACAGATCCGCCGCGCAGGACGAGCATTCCGACGGCGGGTCCGCCGATAACGACCGGTCCGGCGTCTCCTCCCGCACCAGCCCCGCCCCCGGATGACCCGGCTGCCCGCCCGGCTTCTTCTCCTTCGACCGGACCCCCGCTCCGAGGACGCCCGCCGCTCGGCCTTCCGCTTCTCCCTGGCCGCGATCGGCTCCTTCGACGGCGGCACAGAGGAGTTCGTACTGTCCATCGACAACCGCCGACGCAGCTCGGCGAGTTCGAGCTCAAGTTCCTCGACCCGCCGCACGGCCCGGTCCCGCTCGGCGCGCACCACGCCAAGCTCCACCTCATGCCGCGCGGCCGAGTCCTCCACGACCCGACGCAACCGCTCATTGACCGACGCCAACCGCTCGTTCGCCGCCGCCGACGCGGCCTGCCCCGCGGACAGTTCCCCGATCCGCGTCTCGGCAGCCGCGAGACGCGACTCCCACGACGACGCGGACGACTCAGCCACAGCCCTGATCATCCACGCCCAACCACCAGGATCAAGCAACGACCACAGCCAGTCCCCGCAACGCAAACCCCAAGGTCAGCGGGCTACCCCGGCACACCCGTGAATGGACACCCCGTGAGCTGGGGTGATGCGCCGGCGCGGGGCCGGCTGCATGATGGTCAGCTATGTCCGTACGCCTGCTCTATCTGATCTTCGTGCGGGTGTGTGGCTGGTTGGTTCTCCTCGGTCGTTCGTCGGCGTCGACGGACATCGAGGTGCTGGTGCTGCGGCATGAGGTCGCGGTGCTGCGCCGCACCCAGCCCACGCCGCGGTGGGACGGGGCGGACCGGGCGGTCCTCGCCGCCCTGATCCGGCTCCTGCCCGGGGCACTGCGAGCCCACCGGCTGGTCACTCCCGGCACCGTCCTGCGATGGCACCGCCGTCTGGTCACACGGACATGGACCCACCCGCGGCGGATGGGCCGGCCACCGATCAGCCCGGAGATCGCCACACTGATCAGGCGACTCGCGACCGAGAACCCGACGGGGGGCTACCAGCGGATCCAGGGCGAGATCCTCACGCTCGGCCACCAGGTGAGCGCCTCCACGATCCGCCGGGTCCTGACGACCCTCGGGCTGCCACCGGCTCCAAAACGGCAGACCGACACGACAGGGCGGCAGTTCCTGCGTACGCAGGCCTCGACCATGCTGGCCGTCGACGTCTTCCACGTGGACTGCGCGGTGACGCTACGGCGTCTGTCCTGCTTCTGTGCCATCGAGGTCGGTTCCCGCACCGTCCATGTCCTCGGGGTCACCGCCCGCCCGGACGGATCGTGGACCACCCACCAAGCCCGGAACCTTCTCATGGACCTCGGTGACCGGGCGGCCGCCTTCCGGTTCCTGGTCCGTGACCGCGCCGGCCAGTTCACCGCATCCTTCGACGCGGTCCTCGCCGACGCCGGCATCACCACCGTCACGATCCCACCCCGGACCCCGCGGACGAACGCCTACGCGGAACGGTTCGTCCGCACGGTCCGGACCGAGGTCACCGACCGGATGCTGATCTTCGGTGAGCGGCACCTGCGCGTTGTCTTGGCCGAGTACGCACGGCACTACAATGGGCGACACCCCCACCGTGGCCGCGGTCTTCAACCACCACGGCCGGACCACCCCGTCGCGGACCTGACCAAGAAACAGATCAAGCGTCAGTCCGTCATCGGCGGCCTGATCAACGAGTACGAACGAGCCGCATAAAAGCCCAGGTCAACGCCGGTGGCCGAGTTCTGACACCCCACAGGCTCGCCTCATCGGCGACCGGCGAGCCGTCAGCGGGGCTCGTCCAGCTCGGCGACGGCGTCGCGGCGGAACTCCTCGGTGAAGGCGGCCAGCAGCTCCACGGCCTCGTGCCACCAGACCCGGCCGAGCTGCTCGCGCGCATCGGCGTAGCCGAGTTCGTAGAGCGCGTGGACCCGGTCCGAGGAGAAGTCGAGCAGCCCAGATCCCCAGCTCAGTGGCCCGCCGGGGTCCAGCGGGCGACTCGGCATGATCTCGATGAGGTCTAGGCCGGGGAACTCGTCCGGGTTGAACAGCGGATAGGGCTTGAGGTGGACGACGACCACGCGACGTACCCTAGCGAGCTGGTAAAGCGCGCCAATCGGCAGATTGTCGCCGATTCCACCGTCCCGCAGCACCTCTCCGCCGACCCGGCGCGGCGGAAGCACCACCGGCACCGCAGCGCTGGCCAGCAGCGTGTCCGGGATCTGCTCGCGGGCCAGCGAGCTGACCAGCACCCAGCGGGCTGCCGCGCGCCCCTGCACGACGCCCCGCACGACGTCGAACACCCAGCCGAACCGGGGATGCAGCATGCCGTGGTCGGGGCCGTCACGGCGCTTTATCGGCAGCAGCGCCTCGAGACTGCCCCGGGACGGCTCGACCGACGGGAACACCGAGACGAACAGCGGCAACCGGCCCAGCGCCAACGCGCCCAGGTCGACGTACCGGGTGAGCAGGTCGTCGAGGAAGCCGCGCTGGAAGATCGGGCCGCGCAGCCGGGGCCACAGGTTGACCAGCTGCTCCAGGGTCGTCTCCTCGACGATGGGCACGTCGCCGAGCGCTCCGCCGGCCGGGTCGTCGGGCGAGGCCGCCCGGCGGGCCGGCCGGCCGGCCTGGCGCGCCACATGCGTCCAGGCGGCCAGCAGGCTGTCCGCGCCGCCGGCCAGCGTTGGCGCCGAGGCGAGGATCGCGCCGTTAAGTGCCCCGATGCTCGCCCCGGAGATCGCATGCACCGGAACGCGCTCCTCCGCCAGGTACCGAGCGACGCCAGCCTGGTAGGCGCCCCGGGCGCCGCCACCGGCGAGCACGAGCGCGATCGGCAGCTTACGTGGGTCCTGGACACCCTGCGCCCGGAACAGGTCGGCCGGGCTGCGCAGCCCGCGCGGCAGCGGGCGTGGCGGCGGGCTGGTCTCGGTCGACCGGCGCCCCGCGTGCGCCGAGAGCTCCCGCGCCCGGCGAGCGATCTCGTCCGCCGATATCGGCTCCTCGGCCATGTCGCGTCCCCCTCGCTTCGGTCTACAACGCCGGCGGCGGCCCGCCCGGCACCCACAGCCGGGCCCGTTCCGCGAGCGCGGAGGACGCCTGTTCCGCCACCGCCAGCTCGGCGAAGGCCTTCGCCGTCATCCGGCTGGGAAGGTGCACGTAGCGGGAGGCGGTGGCATGCCGGACCACCCCGGCCGCCTGGTCGCGACCCAGGTCGTCCGCGACCTCCCGCACGACTTGGTCGAGCGCGAGCGCGAACGCGTCGGTCAGCGGCCCTCGGGTGACCGGGGCGAGCGCGGGCACCAAGCCGATACCGAGGATCTCCGCGACCATCTCGCGGTCGTCGCGGACCGCGAGCGCGGCCACGGCCTCGATGAGCAGCTCGGCGAGTGGCTTCGGGCCTTCCCAGCCGCCGTCGGCGCGCAGGATCCGGTCGGTGAGGATCTTCTGGAATCGTCGGGGATCGCCTGGCGGCCCGGAGGGCGCGCGCGGCCCGCCGACGACGGGCATCGGGGCGAGCAGTTCGTAGGCCCCCGCCGGACCGGCGGCGATCTCCTGGCCGAGCAGCAGGACCTGCAGAGTCCAAGGCAGATCGGTGTAGGTCTCCCCGTCGCGCCAGCGCAGGATGGCGTTCGTGACGGCGTCCTCTCCCGCCTTGCGGAAGTCCGTCACCATGGTCCGGAACTCCAGTGCGTTGAGGCGGGCGTCGTGTTCGATGAGCACTCTGCCGTGGACGTCGAGGAGCGTGGCGTGCTCGCGCAGGATCGCGTCCTGCTGGGCGAGCGAGGCCGCGTGCGCGGCGAGCCGCGCCGCGTGGTCGCGCAGCACCGCGGCATGCTCGGCGAGCATCATGTCGTGGGCGTCCAGCCGGTCTTGGCAGACACCGACCAGACCGGCGAGGTGACCCGTCAACAGGCCGAGCTCTCGTAGGTCGGCAGCGTTGCGGGTGCTGAGGCTGATCGCGTGGTCGACGCCGTACTGCACTTGGCGCAGGTGGCCGCTCACCCGGGCGATGGACAGGTCGACGTTGATGCCGTGCGCGCGGATCTGGTCGAGCTGTATGACGATTTCCCGCTGGTGGCGCACCAGGTCACCAGCGACCGCCGTCTGCAGCTTTCCCGTGACTGTCTCCGCTATACGCCCGAAGAACCCCAACCTGCGCTTCTTTTCGACCACGCCGGAGGTGCGTTCGATGGACTGGGAGAGCTCCTTGACCATCCGCCCGCCGGCGACCGGCACCCGGTCCATGACGGCGCCCAGCGCTTTGTGGAGCAGCGACATCAGCTTGCCCGACCGTCATGGCCGGCGGGCGTCTGCGCTGGCCCGGTGGCCGGCGACCGGGTGAACACGACTGGCAGGCCGAACGTGTGGCCGGCCACGCGGTAGGCGGGTACGACGACGAAGTCCGGGGCGGCGTCGTCGACGCTGGGTGGCCACACGTCGTACTGACTGATCGAGGCGCCCTCCGTCGGCAGGTCGAAGTCGAAATCGGCCTGCCGTTCGGCCGCGGCGATCTTCGCGCGTAGCTTCTTGGCCGCGTCGACGAACCGGCGTAGCCCGGCGGCCTGGTCCGCGTCCGCCGAACCGTGCTCCGGGGAGCCGTAGAGGGCCACGCGGACCTGGTCCTCGTTGACCATCGGGCCGGCGAAGCAGCCAATCAGAACGTTGCGCACGACCCAGGCGCGGAACTGCGCGAGATCCGCGCCCGGGTCCGCCGGGTTGACCCCGAGCGCCAGGTTTCTGGCCCGCTGCTTGGCCAGGCTCGCGAGCTCCGCCGCGAGTGCCGTGTGCACCGCGTCGGTCGCGCGGACCTGGGATGAGTCGGCCCGGACACGTTCGGCCCGCAGGTTCGCCCAGCTGGCGTCAAGCTCTGCGAGGCCTGTCCGGACCAGCTCCACCTCTGCCTTCGCGAGCTGCTCCGCCTCCTGCCTTGCCAGATCAAGGATGTGGGCGATCAGCGTCTTCTGGCCGTCCTCCAGCTGGCCGATCCGGTGGCGCAGCGGGCTGGTCTCCCGGGCCAGCGCCGCGTAGACGCCGCCGTCGGTCGCGATGCCCTGTGCGCCCACAAGATGGGCGCCGAGCGCGGCGACCTGCTGCTCGACATAGGTGCGCAGGCCTGCGAGGTCGCGGCGCGCGGCAGCGCCGTCCTGCCGGCCGATGACCTTTTTGAGGCCGTCGATCGTCTTGTCCTGCTCATCAAGGGCCCTGCCCTGCTCCACAAGCCGCCTCGCGAGGCCGTTGACCTCGTCCGTCAGCGTGCGGGCCTGCCGCTTCAAGTCGCGGACCTCTTTTGTCAGATCGGCGACCGTGCTGTCGGCGCCCGACTCGGACGACGCCGACGGTGAGCTAGCCGAAACCGCACGCCGGTCCAGCTCCGCCTGGCACCCAGCGAGCTGGTCCCGTAGCGGGCGGATCAACTGTTCGATCGCCTGGACCGTCGGCTCGTCGCCCTGGTCCCTCGCCTCCGTGAGCTGCCGATCGTATTCGTCGACCTGCTGCTGGATGATCCTGCGCTGGTTCCTGAGCACGGCCAAAGATTGCTGCTCGCCGTCGTGCTCGTGGTCCCGGCCCTTGCCACCGAAGAATCCCATGATGATTATCGCCGCCGTCGCGCGTCACCGCACATAGTCGATATCGAAGGCGGCCTCGACCTCTTTGCCCGTCCGCGGGTTCACGGCACGTACGCGGGTCTCGGTGCTGCCGAAGTAGATGTAGATCTCGACGCCACGTTCCTCGACCGGCCGACCGACGGACTCGCTGAGATCAACCTCGACCTTGCCTAGTATCTTGCTGGTCGAGTCGTCCACCCAGTCCGGGTAGTCCTCGTTAGGCGTGGCGTAGAACGTCGCGGACAGGGAAGACTGCGTCCGGGTGAGCGGCGATACGGGCAACCGCCGGCTGAAATCGACCTCGACGCTCTTCCCCCGGGCGACGAGCCGCTCGAAGCGCGTCGCGCAGTACAGCTCGCCGTCGTCGTCAGGGACCTGCGACTCCACCGGGTCGGTCCCGTGCCGAAACAGCTTCACCACCGCGAAGCCCACGGTGTATTTCGCGGTACGGGCGCGGATGACGCTCGGATTGTAGCAGTAGTGTACCGCGCCTTCGAGCACGGCAACTCCCGGGTCCTCGGCGAGCAGCAGCCGGGTCTGGGAGCCGAATTCGGCCTCGATGCGCGCCTGGAGGTACTCGGAGCGGCTGAAACCGCCGACCATGATCAGCAGTTCGGGGCCATCTGGCGGGCCGTCCTTCTGGGCGATCGTGCGCAGCTGACGGCGGATGACGTCGAGCATCGGGTCAACGACCCCGTCGAAAATTTTCTGGACCTCTTCCGCAGGCACGCGCAGGCCGTAGTCGTCGCCGTAGTCGGCAGCGAGCGACCGGCGGGCGGACTCGCTGATCAGGCCCCACAACGTGCCTCGGATATTGAACAGTAAAGGCTCGACGATCCGCGGCCGGCCGTCCTCGATCTCGACCGCGAAGTTCGCCTTCTCACCCTCCCACTGGTCCTGCAGGTCCAGCAGGTCGCCCGGGAGGTCCTTCTTGGCCTTCTCGACGACACCGACGCCGAGCCGGCTGGCCAGGAAGTCGTCGATGAGCGCCGCGTTGGTGTACTCGGAGCCGAACTTGCCGCCGTCGGGCTGGCCAATCTCGCTGAGCCGGGCGTTACCGTCGGGCGCTCGGGTGACCTTGTACGCGGTGATGTCGATCGTGCCGCCGCCACAGTCGACCACCATAAACCGGGACACGCCCCGGATGTCGCCGGTAAGGGCGAGCAGCTCCCGTTCATCGTCCGCACCGAGCACATGGGTGTTCTTGATGGCGCAATACAGCGCGGCGGCCTCGGGCTCGATGGCGAGCAGCAGGCGGTTCTCGTCATCGGGCAGCCCGGCCTCGACGGCGGCCTTGCGCATCAGCTGCTTGTCGGCGTCGTCCCAGATCGCCGGCACGGTGAGGCACCAGCGGATGTGCTCCGGGCGGTACTCCCGCTTGCGGATGTCCTCGATGGCTTCTTCGTAGACGGCGCGCAGATACTCGACGATGAGCCGCCGTGCGTCGGCCGGGCTCTCGAGCCGTACCGAGCCCTCGCCACGTGGCACCGCACCGCCGTAGACGTCCGGCTTAAGCATCATCTTGAACGCGTAGGCGTAACCCACATCGCCGCGACCATTAAGATCGACACTGCCCTCACCGTGGCTGCGGGACCGCGCCCAGCGCCGGCGGGCCTCGAACCCGCGCGCGACTACCGCGCCCTTCTCGAAGTAGAGCGCGGAGAGATTCTTCGGCGTCGTGACGCGGGCGCCCTTGTGGTCGCCCTTGAGGTTGACGATCCGCCGGCCGGGGTCCTCGTTGACGGCGTCAACGGTCGCCCAAGCCCAGCCGGTACCATGGGTTCCGAAATCGATGGCCGCCACAACCTGCCACGGCCCGGCCATCACACGACCGTTCCGGCACAGTGGATCGGGCGACCTCGGTACCGGCTCATGGCCGGCCGGAAGCCGCGCATGAAGATATGACTGACTGCGTACACCTAACCGCTCCCCCTTGCAGCGCCCCACTGAATGTCTCCCACCACGTAAGCTAGCACGGAGCGCGACAGACGTACGGCGGATTAGGTAACGCCTGGCGGGCCACGAGGCGTCTATATCACGGGCGTGGCTGAGCCCGCCGACAGACCCCGTGAGACGCTGGGCTGGCGAAAGCCGGTAGAAATATTTAACGATCTGCTAGAACGGCATGCGTCGCCATGACCGCTTGATTTCGCCATGGTTGAGTCCAAGGGATGGCGTCACCGTCAGTGGTCGTAAGCGACCAGAGATCTTTTGACGGGCTGGCCGGTCTTGTCGTTGAGCCAGATCGCCGCAGTCAACGCCAGGATTCGCGATAGCACCCGGACCGCCACGCCGGCCGGCGTGCGGCCACCGTGTCGCTCCAGGTCACGCTGGCCCGTGAAGGTCTGGTTGATCGATTCGATCACCTGCCGCAACGGCGTGAACAGCTGTGCTCCAGCCCGCTCGGGCTCCCCCGCGCGAGCCGGACGCAGCAACCTCAGGTCACGTTCGGTGAGATCATGCTCGAAAGCGCGGCCGAAGTAGTTCGTGTCCCCGATAATCGTGTGACGGGGATGGGTAGCAACGATCGTGGGTGTGGCATCCAGCATGTCCAGCAGCGTCTCGCGCTCGTCGGCCTTCGCGCCGGTGAGCGCGAACAGGATCGGCAGCCCGCCGAGCGTGCATACCAGGTGCAGGCGCAGGCCCCACCAATACCGCGAGTGCGACGCACAGGAACCGTACTGGGCCCACCCGGCCAGGTCGGAACGCATGACGGTCTCCCGCGAGCAGCCGCAGCCGACGGGGGTGGAGTCGAGGACCCACACGTCGTCGCTCCACAGCGAGGTGTCC
>NZ_CAKJTM010000031.1:10174-16102 GCF_917627345.1 Protofrankia sp. CiP3
GTCGCCAGCATCATGATCATGTTTTTGATCGGTTCGGATGCCGTGCGAAACCGTTTGTTGTAGCCGGACTGCTGGGGCAGGTAGGGGAACAGGTGGCGGACATCGCGCTTCGCGCGGCGCAGCCAACGCCGTTCGGAGGTGTAGCCCAGCAGGGCGGAGAGCGCCGCCACGGTGACCAGTTCGGCGTCACTGAGCGTGGGCGTGATCCCCACGGCGGGGCGCTCCGGCGCGAGCTGCGGCGAGGCCTTCACCGCATCGTCGATGCTGACGTAAAGTGCGGTTGCGAGGGTGTCTAAGAGCGCCCGGCAATAGGGGAGTGGATCAAGGAGCGGGGCTGGGCTGGGGTGCGTGCGGCGCAAGGCGGCGGAGGGAGCCACCCTGGTCCTTGGGGTGTCGACCGACGACAACGTAGCGAGGTGCGTGCCCCAGCCCCGCGACGCCGCGTTCCTATTGCCGGTCGCTCTAAATCTGTTATCACAATCAGATCTTGGATGCCCTCGCCTTATGTCTGCAGGCGATCCCTTGGACTCAACCATCTAGAGGGAAATTTATGTGACTACGACGAGGTGACCGCACACAGCTACCATCTGCCACACGATACGATCCCGCCGTGCACGACCGCGACACCAGCACCGCCCAGGGAAAACCCGCCCGCGCGGCGAGCGTGATGCAGTCACTGTTTGAGGTTTGAGTTACGGCTTCGGGGGGATCCGTGGACCACGGAGAATTGTACACGACGATCGCGCAGACCACCCCGGTGCTGCTGCTGGCGCTGATGTGGGATTCGGCGTACCTGGACCGCGTCCGAACGGAACATCGCCCGGCCCGCGGCGACGGGCCGGCGGGTTTCTTCTGGACGAAACCTCGGGTTCGGATCTTCATCTTGTCGATAGCTGTTTTGGTCATGTCTACCCTGCTGCTCGACGTGCTGGTGCTGGCCAGAGCGGTGGCGGACGTGGCGCTGGTCCGCGTCACCGTCGTCGGTGGTCTTGTGGTGGTGATGGGCGCCTTGCTGTTCCGGATCTGGGTGGATGTCCTACGAGCCACCGACGCCCGCTCCGATGGTGACGGCTCTTAGGATTCGTAATGAAATAACAAATGCATCCTCGGAAGCGTCTTCGCAGGTCACGGGCCCGCAGAAGGCTCAAAATGAACAAGTTATTTCATTACGGATGGCGGGTTCAAACGGTCGTAGCGACGGTCCCCCATCTGACGGTGATCTGATACTGGCCTGAATGACGTTGCGCGCGCAATGTCATTCAGGCCAGTGCTCTCCCCCTAGACGCCCGCCGCCGCCCGATGACCATGACGCGGCTCGGCCCAGCCAAGCCGTCGTAACACCCGCTACTCCGCCGACGGCAGCCAGAATGTCGACGACACCCGCAATGACCTGGGCCATGGTGGTTGGGGATGTTCGGAGCGCGCCGCCGAGCGCGCGCCGGTTGAGGCAGGTCAAATCCCCGTACGGGATCACCGGTACGGGGCTTTAGATCGTTTGACAGCTAGTTGACTGCTCGGGGTCCGTCAGGCCCGTCAGCCTCTGCTGCATCCCCAGGTCATCCAACCGTTATACGCTCGTCACCGAACTTCGCCACGATCTCAACCTGACCTCCGAGCGCCTCAATGTAGCTACGCACGGTAGCAATTTCGGCGTGGTCCAAGTCGCCTCGCTCAATACGTGAAATCCGTGACTGAGACACGCCGATCCGCTTGGCAACCTCGCTCTGGTCGAGCCCATAGGTCCGCCGGATGTCGGCCAGTCGATGCGCCCGGGTCTCAGCCCGCATTCTCACGCCGATCGCGTCAATCCGCTCTTGGCCGAGCCTGCCGGTCGCCACAGCCTCGGTGCGTACCTCTTCCCACGTCCGCGCCATGACCCGTCAGCTCCTCTCCACGCCATAGTCGCCGTCCAACCACCGTTGGTAGCGCTGCTCCGCCAACGGGATGTTCACCTCGTACCACCGCCGCCACTGGCCGGACTTGTCGCCTGCGACCAGCAACACCGCTTGTCGCTGCGGGTCGAACACAAACAAGATCCGCACCTCGATACCTCCCGCCGACCCCGGCCGGAGCTCCTTCATGTTATGGATCTTTGAGTCCTGGATGCTGTCAACGTACGGACGTCCCAGCGCCGGACCATCGGAGACCAGTTGATCGATCGCCGCCGTGACGAGCTCAGCGGTCCGGGGATCGGTGCGCACCAGACCCATGAACCAGTCGTCGACTTCATCGACGAGGATCACGGCCCACTTCACAACGTCCAGGGTGACCCACACGGTCTATGACGTCAAGGTTCTACACCCCTCTGCGGCACGAGCGTACCCAAAGCGGCACAAGAAGCACTTCGTGCCCCGCCTTCGCCCTCCGGTCTCCTCGGTCACTGACGGCCAGGCTGACAGCCAAGCCGGCGGACGAGGGTGGACGGCGCTGGACGAACGAAGCACACCAGGTCAGCGGACGCGGCGGACGTCCACGGACGATCGTAATCAAACTACAGATCAAGAGGCTGGGGGTTCAAGTCCAGCCAAGCGCGCCCCATCTCCGCAGGTCAAAGCCCCGTACGGGATCACCGGTACGGGGCTTCTGATCGTTATGTAGCAACGGGTGTAGCGACCGAGCTTTCAGACATTCACACAACGGATGCGGCGCAAGGACCTCCTGATCAGTGCAGCCAAGGAGCTTCTCGTCAAACATCGGTGTCAGCGTCGGCCCCGAGCGCGGCAAGCCGACCGCCAACGAGACTGGGCACGCCACACCGGAGCCGCTCGATGACCACCGCTACAGAAGCAGCCATGCTATCATGATCGGCAAGTCTGATATCAAACTTGTGAGGTGACGTCGGTGGCCGACATCCTCGTGCGTGACGTCCCCGATGTGGTTCTTGCCGAGCTCGACGCTGCCGCCGCCCGAGCCGGGATCTCGCGTGTCGAGTACCTGCGTCGCACGCTGGCCGCTGAAGCCGAGCGGGCATCGCGCGACACCCACCCCCCGCTCGCCCGGGAGGACTGGGCACAGCTCAACGAACTGATCTCGGACCTCGCCGACGAGGACGTGATGCGCGGTGCCTGGTCGTGACCGAAGGCTGGCTTATCGACAAGTCGGCGCTGGTCCGCATACCGACCCATCCCGACGAGCCCCTCTGGTCACGGCGAGTTGATCAAAATCTGGTACACATATGCGCAGTTACACTGCTCGAAGTAGGGTACTCGGCCCGCAACGGAGTTGAACACACCCGCCTTCTCGGCACCTTACCGCTCGCACGCATGGTCATCCAGTGGGACATGCCGGTAGCCGTGGCCCGACGCGCCTACGAGGTCCAGGGCATGCTGGCCGCGGCCGGCCATCATCGGGCCCCAGGTGTCCCCGATCTGCTGATCGCCGCGACGGCGGAAGCCGCCGGACTCACGCTCCTGCACCGCGACAAGGACTTCGAGCTGATCGCCGACCTGACCGGGCAACCAGTGTGCCGACTGTCCTGATCTTCCAACGCTCCCCGTGCCGCGATACGGGGCTGACAAGCAAGTTGACAGGCAAGTTGACAGCCAAGCCGGCGGACGAGGGTGGACGCCCGTCGACGGAGCGCACAAGGTCAGCGGACGGCAGAACCCCAGCGGACGTCCACGGAAGATCCCGAGCAACCGCTCGGCGACCGCAGCCGATGACCAGTGGAGCAGGGGTCCGGCAAGCTTGATCGCGATTGGGCAGACCCTGACCTGCCCCAACAACCCGATGCGAGCTCCTGCTCAGGTCCCGACGCGGGGCGGTCGGTGCACCGGCCGCTGGAGAACCACCTTCCCTTCTACTTCTGCTCTACTTCCGCGGTTGAACTCCGTGAAGTCGCTCCGGGCACGCTTGACTTGCAGTTCGCTTGAGCCTCTAGCCTTCCCTCGGCGGCCGGCGCCGCACGCCGGTAACAACCCTGCGCCACCGAGAAGTAACCCATGAGCAGAGGTACTCCATGAGCATGGAAGTCACCGCGTGGATGTCGATGCACAAGGCGATGACCGCGCAGGACGAACGGCGCCCCTTCTCCAAGGCGACCCTGCGGCGGATCGGCGGTTTCGCCCGGCCGCGCCGCCGGCAGCTGACCTGGTTTCTGCTGCTCGGCGTCGTGACGGCGGTCCTGGCGGTCGCGACACCGGTACTCGCCGGCCGGGTCGTCGACGCGATCGTGCGCGGCGCGGCCGTCCACGTCGTGGTCGGGCTCGCGGTGCTCATCGCTGTCATCGCGGTGGCCGAGGCCGGCCTCGGGCTGGTGTCCAGGTGGCTGTCCGCAACCATCGGCGAGGGCCTGATCCTTGACCTGCGCACCGCCGTGTTCGACCACGTGCAGCGGATGCCCATCGCATTCTTCACCCGCACCCGTACCGGCGCGCTGGTCAGCCGGTTGAACAACGACGTCATCGGCGCGCAACGGGCCTTCAGTAACACGCTCTCCGGCGTGGTCAGCAACATCGTCGCGCTCCTGCTCACCCTCGCCGTGATGATCAGAATTTCCTGGCAGATCACCGTGCTCGCGCTGCTGTTGCTGCCGGTGTTCGTCGTGCCCGCACGGCGGATGGGCAGCCGGCTGGCCCGGCTCGAACGCGAGGCGGCCAACCACAACGCGGTGATGAGCACGCAGATGACCGAGCGTTTCTCCGCGCCCGGCGCGACACTGGTGAAACTGTTCGGCCGGCCCGCCCACGAGTCCGCCGCGTTCGCGGTACGGGCGCGGCGTGTCCGCGACATCGGGGTCCGCTCGGCGATGGTGCAGTGGGTGTTCATCACCGCGCTGACCCTGGTCTCGGCGCTGGCGCTTGCCCTCGTCTACGGGCTCGGTGGTTTCTACGCGCTGCGTGGGCAGCTGGAACCCGGCGCCGTCGTCGCGCTCGCGCTGCTGCTCACCCGTCTCTACGCCCCGCTGACCTCGCTGGCCAGCGCCCGGGTGGAAGTCATGAGCGCTCTGGTAAGCTTCGAACGAGTGTTCGAGGTTCTGGACCTCGAACCACTGATCGCCGACCGCGCGGACGCGCGGCACGTGCCAACGGGAGGGGTATCAGTGGAATTCGACGACGTCAGTTTCAGCTACCCGCCCGCGGACAGGGTCTCGCTCGCATCGCTGGAGGAGGTCGCCGTCCTCGACACCCGTGGCGGTGTAGAGATTCTGCACGGCGTCTCGTTCCGGGCCGAACCCGGGCAGCTGGTGGCGCTGGTGGGCTCGTCAGGCGCTGGAAAGTCCACGATCGCGCAGCTGACGGCCCGGCTCTACGACGTCGACACCGGCGCAGTGCGCCTGGCTGGGATCGACGTCCGCGACCTGACCGCCGAATCCATCCGCGCGACACTCGGGATGGTCACCCAGGACGGGCACCTGTTCCACGAGTCGATCCGCGCGAACCTCCTGCTGGCACGCCCCGAAGCGACCGAGGACGACCTGTGGGATGTACTGGCCCGCGCCAGGCTTGCCGACCTCGTCGAAAGCCTGCCCGACGGGTTGGACACCGTCGTCGGCGAACGCGGGTATCGCCTCTCCGGCGGTGAACGCCAACGCCTGACCATCGCCCGGCTCCTGCTGGCACGGCCGCGAGTAGTGATCCTCGACGAGGCCACCGCGCACCTGGACTCCACCTCGGAGGCCGCGGTACAGGCGGCCCTGGCCGAGGCACTCACCGGACGGACCGCGGTGGTGATCGCGCACCGGCTGTCCACCATCCGCTCCGCCGACCTCATCCTTGTCATCGAGGACGGACGGGTCGTAGAGCGTGGCACCCATACCGACCTGCTCAGCGCCGGCGGACGTTACGGGGAGCTGTACCGGACGCAGTTCGACCAGCCGACCGCAGCCGCCGCCATGGCCACAATGGCCGCGGCTGGGTGAGGTCACGACCGGACGAGGGCAACGACCGATCAAAAACCACGGCCGGTTTAGAGCGCCCGAGAATAGAA
>NZ_CAKJTM010000031.1:16717-51558 GCF_917627345.1 Protofrankia sp. CiP3
CGCTCTTAGGAAAACCGGTGCATGCCGTCGGCCCGTCCGGCGATGATGGATGCGGTGTCCGACCGGTCACACATCCATCATGCTGATGCGCGGGCGCCGAAGGTACCTGAGGACGGGCCGCGGGAAGCGACCTGTGCGGGCCTGGCTGAAGGGGGATGCGTGTCCGCTGCTTCCACCGCGCGGGACGGCCCAGCCCCACCGGATGGCCCAACCCGGCCGCCGCACCTCGTCCCACCACGCCCTGGCCCGCAGCCCCCAGTCCGGCCACCCCTCGTCCCGCGGCTCGCCGCTACCGTGCTCGCCCGGCTCACCGCAAGCCCGACGGCCGCCCGCTGCGTCCGGTTCTTCGATGACCAGGGCGGCCGTGTTCTCGCGATCATAACGCTGAACCTGGTCGGTGCCCTGTCCTTCACCACGACCCCGTTCATCCTGCGGCACATGATCGACCATGGCCTGGCCGTGCCGGGCGCGTCCGCGCTGCTCCCCCAGGTGGCGCTGTTGCTGGCGGTGTTCGTGTTCGACGCCGTGACCGGCGCGGCGTCCAAGGTGATCGGCTCGCGGCTCGGTGAGACGGTGACCAGACGCGTCACCGTCACCGTCCACGACCATCTGCTGCGGCTGCCGTTCGGCTTCTTCCCGGGCCAACGCCAGGGCGAGCTGCTGTCGCTGTTCGGCAACGACGTGAACGAGGTCCGCGCCGCCGTCTCCGTCTCCATGCCACACGCGGTCACCGCCGCGGTCACCGCCATGGTCGGCACGGCCACCGTCTTCGTCCTGGAGTGGCGGCTGAGCCTGCTGGCGGTGCTGCTGGCCCCTGGCGTGTTCGCGCTGACAACCCTCGGCCGGCGCCGTGGCCGCGAACTGACCCGGCAGCACATAAAGTTACGATCCGCGCACTTCGCCCAGCTCGCCGACACCAGCAGCGTCGCAGGTGCGCTGCACGTCCGGCTGTTCGGCCGTACCGGCCACGAATCGGCACGGTTCGCGACCGTTGCCGACGACCTGGAACGGATCGCCGTGCGGCGCACCCGGGTTTCCGCGGTCGCCGGGCTGATGTCCTCGGCCGGGGCCGCCGTCGCGGTGGTCGCGGTGATGGGGTTCGGGGGCTGGCTGGTGAGCAGCGGACGCACCACGATCGGCACGCTGATCGCCTTCGCGTCCGCGTTGCTGTACGCCTACCGGCCGGTCACGAGCCTGGCGGAAAGCCGCTCGGACCTGCTGGAGGCCGGCGTCGGTGTCGAACGGATCTTCGGCCTGCTCGACCTGCCGCCCGATCCCCGCGACCTGCCCACCACGACCACCACGACCACCACGACTGGTCACCACGCCGAAATCGCTGGTCAGCGCGCCGGAACGACCGTCCACGGACCGCTGCCCGGTCAGCGGTCCGCGCCGGCCGCTATCAGGGACGCCCCGGACCTGCTCATCGACCGCGTCTGGTTCCGCTACCGACAGGGCAGGCAGGACGCCTGGTCCGCCGCGGGACGCGATCCACGGCGCCGCTGGTGGTACGTGGGCGACCCCGACGAGGACCCTGCGACGCTGCGCGGTGGTCGTGGGGACACGGCCGGGGACGGCACGCAGCGGTGGAACCTGCGCGACCTCACCCTGGACGTCCGGTCCGGGGAGAAGACCGCGGTCGTCGGGTCCAGCGGCGCGGGCAAGAGCACCCTGGGCTCGCTGCTCGCCGGCATCTATCAACCGGACCGCGGCCGGATCCTCTGCGGCGGCGTCGACCTCGCCGTGATGGGCTGGGAGGAGCTCCGGGCGCTCGTCGGCGTCGTCCCCCAGGACCCGTACCTCTTCCACGACACGATTGCCACGAACATCCGCTACGGACGGCTCAAGGCCAGTGACGACGAGGTGGCCACCGCTGCGGTCGACGCCGGCCTGCGCCCGCTGCTGGACAAACTCCCGCGGGGTATCGAGACGATGGTCGGGGCCCGCGGCTATCAGCTCTCCGGCGGGGAACGCCAACGGCTCGCCCTTGCCCGGGTCCTGCTCGCCGACCCGCCCGTGCTCGTCCTGGACGAGGCCACGTCACAGCTGGACTCGCTGACCGAGAACGTGGTGCAGGAGGCGCTGTCCCGGCTGGGCACCGGACGCACCCGGGTGGTGATCGCGCACCGGCTGTCGACGATCGTCGACGCCGACGCCATCCACGTCCTGGACGCGGGCACGGTTGTCGAACGGGGCACGCACAGCGAACTGCTGGCGGCAGGGGGCGCCTACGCCCGCCTCTACGCCCGGCAGGTGGGCCAGGAGCAGCCCGCCAGCCATCAGTGATCCGGGGGGCTTCAGCGGCCCCGGGGCACAGGTCGTGACGGCGTTTCGTCTTTTCACCGCTGGCCAGTGGACGCGCCGGCCCACCAGCGGTGGTCAGGACACTCCGGCGCCAACGGCGCCAACGGCGCCAACGGTGGCGATCTGTGGCGACGGGGCGGAGGCCATCCGGATCACCAGCGATCTCATCCGGGACATCGGCGGCGTACCAGCCGTGCTGGGACCGCGCAACCGCGCCCGGCAGCTCGTAACGACGGAGCGTCAGCCCATGATCGCGAGGAACATCTCAGATCGGTTCGACGACGATGTCAGCGCGGTCGAGTGTGGCGGTGTAGGCACCTATGTCGCCTGGGTCGCTGGTGAGGATCTGGGCCGGACCGTGAAGAGCAGCCGCGATGACGACCAGGGCGTCGATGACGTCCGGTCGCTTCTTCGTGGGAAGCCTGGCCTCGGCGAGCATGGCCCCCGCCCGCTTGTACGAGTCAAGAGTGAAGGTTCTCGCGCAGGCGACGCAACCGGCGGGGACGCCCGACACGCCGCGCATGGGGGACGCGCTCTCCCGAGTCTGGGGCACGCTACAGTCCTTCAGGTACTGGCTGAAGGACTGTAGCGTCTTCGGGTCCGGTCGCCACGCCTGGGCGAGAACCGGGCCGATGACGACCGGCCGGTGCGGAGCTGCGCGCAGGCCGTGATGAAGCAGCCGTGCCGCCGAGCTGTCTCGCAGGAGCGCCACGAGCATCCCGGCGTCATAGACGACAGTACGCGCGATCATGCAACGCTCGCGGCGTCCGATCCAAGCGCGCTGCTCAGGACCCGGTGGACGAGCGCCTGCTCGTCCGTGGTCAGGGCGTCGAACGACGGCAGGCCCGTCTCAGGGACACCGCCAGCCTGCTCGAAGGCTGCCTGGTTACGCGCGTCAAGTGCCGCGAAGGTCGCCGTGACAGCATCGTCGCGAGCCATCTGCGCGACAGCCGCCGCAATCATGTAGGCGGACACATCCATACCTGCCGCCTCAGCGTGCATCCTGATCGCGGCCTGGACATCCGAGGACGTCGAGATCGTGAACCGAATGTTTGGCATGCCGTTATCGTAACACAGCGTATTACGCTGTTCTGCTGGTCCAGCACCATGCCGATCAGTAGCGCCAACGGGTCCGGGGGACCCAGAGGATCGTGAGCGAAGCGAGTGATCGTTCGAGAGTACGCGTCAGCAGCTCATCAGCCTCGTCGATCTGGCTCAGATGCAGTCCGACGGCATCACGGTAGCCGACCGCTTTGCGGCAGCCATCGGTCTGCCAGCCAGATCGCCGTGTAGTCGGTGTAGTCCCGGCAGGCTGCGTAATCGTCGGCGTCCAGGGAGTGGCACCACGGAAGCAGCCGATCTAGAAAAAGCCCCGCCAGTCCCGGAGGACGGCGGGGAGAAACTAAGATCATCTTAGGCACCCGATGGTCACGGCGTCAACCGGACGAGAGCACAGAGCACGCCGAGGACACGACCCTCCCTAGATGAGGCCCGCCGCATCTGTGCGAGCACTCTCCGCGTTCTGATCAGAACGATCGCAGCTCGTGGGGAGAACACGACCTGGTTCTCCCGGCATGACTCGACGCCGATCACCGAGATCCCCAAAAGGTGGCCGGCCGCATACCGCGATGTCGTCGCCCATCGAGTGGACGCGATCGAGCACAGCGACGATCTGAGCCTGCTGGAGAGGCCGGAGTGCAAGCGCCGGTGGCACAGCGACGGCTGGGACACGATGGAGTCTGATGACGGTCGCGTACCTGCGGATGGGGCCAGTGGCCGGCGCCGGAACGACCGACGGCTGGCCGGGCTGGTGGGTGAGCTGACCGTCTCCAGCCGGGAGCTCGCCGCGATGTGCTCAGCCCAGGTTGTCGCCGAGAAGGGCACGGCCTGCGCCGCTTCCGGTCCGGGTCAACGGTGGCCCGCCGACAGCTGGGAAAATAATGGTTTCGCATCCATTAATATCTGATTAATGCCAAGCCTACGGGCTTGTCGGCGATCGCGGGAGTGTATTGTTTCGTCGCCATTGCCAATCCAGGAAAAAGCGGGGGAGACATGTTCCGACGATTATTGCCACTGCGCCGCCCCGGGGTCTCGGAGGAACGTCGATCGGTAGAATGCCCATCGGGCGGGCGTTCGGAAGAGCGCCGACCGCTCGCGTTGCGGCGCTTGCCCGTCGTCGTCATCGCGGCGTTGGCCGTCGCGGTGGGAGTGGGCGTGACCGATCCGACCGCGTACGCCTTGGACAACTCGACCGGCCTCGTCAACGGACGGTTCGAGCTACCGCGGGACGCATCCGCCGCCGCGCCGCAGGCATGGACATCCGGCGCCTTCCAACCTACGACCACATTTTCCTGGTCCAGCTCGGTGGCCCGCGGCGGACACCGGAGTGTCAGCATTTCCTCGCCACAGCCCAACGACGCGTGGTGGTCGCAGACCGTTGCCGTGCAGCCGCACATGCTGTACCGGATAACGGGATGGATCAAGACAGTAGGCGTCGCGCACTCGACCGACCCGGTCGACGCGGGAGCCAGCCTCGGCTTCCTGGGCACCTGGGACCGCTCCCCCGGCGTATTCGGCACGTCCGACTGGACGAAGGTCTGGGTGAGCGTCAACTCCGGAGACAGCCACGAGCTGACCGTTGCGGCCCGGCTCGGCTACTGGTCCGGCACAACCACGGGCACGGCCTGGTTTGATGACATCAAACTGGAGCAGCTTGAGCCGGGCTCCTCGGCGCCCCGATGGAAGATCCTGGCCCTCATCTATCCGAACCTGGACTTCTCCTTCCCCGCGCCCGACGGCACCACGCACCACGTGGTCGCGCAGCTGACCCAGGACCAGCGGGACCGAGCGGCGCGCGCGGCCCACGATTTTGTCAAGACCGACCTTCCCGCCCTCGCCAGCGGCAACATGACGCCGAGCCTGACGGTTCGCTTCCCGACACGGCCCCTCAGTGAACTCGACCGCAGCGGCGACGGATGGTGGCCGTCGCCGGGCAACACCGCTGCCGATCAGGACCCGTCGTTCGACTCGGTCATCGTGATCTGGCCTGCCACCGGGACGAATGCCGCCACCGGCCAGCCAGAATGGATCGGCAGCGCGGCCGGGCTCACACCCCCCATGGGCACTGGGCAGACCTACAGCACGTTGATTCTCGACGCCGCCATCAACTATGGTCACCGCAACGTGTTCAAGCACGAGTTCGGCCACTCAATCCTGGACT
The DNA here is from genome assembly GCF_917627345.1 of Protofrankia sp. CiP3. Taxonomy (NCBI): domain Bacteria; kingdom Bacillati; phylum Actinomycetota; class Actinomycetes; order Frankiales; family Frankiaceae; genus Protofrankia; species Protofrankia sp. CiP3. Next base: position 22,242 of record NZ_CAKJTM010000031.1, read on the forward strand.
ACTTTGAGGCACTCGGGGTGGCGCCGACGCCGACCGTCAACAACCACGCCACTGCCGGGCAGTACGTACACTGCGGGACGGCAACCTCGTACGTATGGGCCGACGAGACGCTAGCCAACCCGATACCCAACTCGATTTTCAACAACACCTCCGGGTTCACCCACGACTACTACTCCGGCACCACCGCGGCGGCGGCTGATCCCAACCATTGCCTGGGCATCACCCGGACGGCCTGGCGCTACGGCGCTCCTCACGAGCTCAGGGGCATCCAGCCGTAGCTCCGGTCCGTCATAGCGGGCGCCGTGGCCGCGCTGATGCTCCGGCGCCAACGACAAACTGACCAGTGCCCGGACCGGGGCCTCGGTGCACAGCACGGCGTCAGCCAGCTCGAACAACGCGTCGCCGCGTCATGTCAGTACAGTCGTAGCAGTCTCCCCGGAAGCGGCACAGCGCCTCGAAGTCCTCAGCTGCCTCGGCGCGAGGGCTGCTCTTCTTGCAAACTCTCCATCACGGCCTTCTGGTGGTCACGGTGTCTTTGGCGAGAAACCACGATCAGCAGGAGGGCGTTTCTCGTCGGGTTGGGTCACCCGGGGGAATCTCACTCCCAGGCTCCCACGGAACGGAAGGGAACGTGACGTACGGTAGACGGCGTCAGCGTCGATCCCGTGCTTCGCCAGGCGCTCGGCGAGCGAGACCGAGAGGCCCTCGTCGAGCTTGACCTTCACGGCGCGGTGCGCAGCGGCACGAGGTCCTCCCGCGCCAGACGCGCGCCGTAGACCGCTGCCGCGCGGATCCCCGGCACGCTCAACGCCGGGTACTCCGCGAGGATCTCCCCGTCGGACATACCGTCAGCAAGGCAGTCGAGGACGACGCTCACCGGCACCCGTGTCCCCCGGATACACGCCTGCCCGTGGCCGACCATCGGGTCAGCCACCACCAGCGACAGAAGATCCTCCGCCATGCCTCCCAGCATGCTCGCCGACCGACGCGCCAGCCCACCATTACGTGATCGATCCGGGCCGTATGCCGGTGACAGCCACACTGACAGGCAAGCCGGCAGACGACCACGCACGTCGGCGGACGCACGCCCACTGATCCTCGGACGCGGCGAACGTCCACGAACGTCAGTGGATGATCCAGATTAAACTAAGGATCAGAAGGTTGGGACATGATCGTGGTCATCCAGGTCGCTGCGAGCGCGGGGTAGACGCGGCGTCGCCCGACTACCGGGCCGCGTCTGAACTGCATTTCCCGGACATACAGCTCGCCGGTCCGGCGCGGACGACCTGGGGCAGCGCCCCGTCCAGTCCCGTGGCAGGCTGGACCTCATGCAGATCGGCGCCGTCTACCCGCAGATCGAGCTCGGAGGAGATCCGGGCGCCGTTCGGCGGATTGGGAGAGCGGTCGAGGACCTGGGCTTTGCGCACCTCCTCGCCTATGACCATGTGCTCGGTGCCGTGCACACTGATCGAACGCCTCGGCTGCCGGGGCCATACACCGAGCAGGACCCGTTCCACGACCCGTTCGTGATGTTCGCCTACCTGGCCGGCATCACCGAGCGCGTCAGTTTCGCCACCGGGATCCTGATCCTTCCGCAGCGTCAGACAGCGCTTGTGGCACGGCAAGCGGCCGATGTTGATCTCCTTTCCGGCGGCCGGCTACGCCTCGGCGTGGGAGTCGGCTGGAACCACGTCGAGTATGAGGCCCTCGGCCAGGACTTCCGCACCCGCGGGGCCCGGCAGGAGGAGCAGATCGAGCTGCTTCGCCGGTTGTTCACCGAGCCTGTCGTCGACTTCTCCGGCCGTTTCGACCGAATTGACAGAGCCGCCCTCGTGCCGAAGCCGGTGCGGCCCATCCCGATCTGGCTTGGTGGATCTGGTGAAGTGGCCTTCGAGCGGGCTGCCCGACTCGCGGATGGCTTCATCTTCTTCGGTGGCGGTGGCGTCGACCACGCCGTCGATGCCTGGACACGGCTGCGTGATCGCGTGCGCGGCCTGGGCAGGTCGGTCGAGGACTTCGGCGCTGACTACGTGGCGGTTCCGCTGGGCGGCATCGGCGACCTCACGGCGCAGATCGATGCCTGGCGCGAGGCAGGTGGTACCCATGTCTCGGTGGCGACGATGGGCCGCAACCTGGACTCCGTCGACGGCCACATCGACTACCTCGCCTCGGTCGCAGACGCACTCGGCTTGTCGTGACCGGTGCCGCACCGGCGCCACGTGCCAGCGAGGGCATCACCGCTCCACCACCACGGTCTCAACGCGCTCGGCATCCCGTGGGGGCCGCCGAGCTAGAAGGGGTACGGCGAAGTCAAGTCGGCAACCATCTTCAACGGCGGAGACCCGACCGGGCTGGTGACAGATATGGCCTGGCTGTCGTGGGAAGGCGGGACTGCGATCGGGATCAGGCGTCTCCGAATACGTTGTGCTCCAGGCCAGATCACGGCCGACGGCAAGGAGGCCGGGGCCGCCGTCGTCGCCTTCGACCTGGGGATGCGCAACGGGAAACGTATGCACCAGAAGATCGAGTGGTTTTTTCCTGAATACGGCCAGCGGTTCGACCCGAACAGTTACATCAACATCCGCACCGGGGAATACCACAACAGGTGATACCGCTGACATTTCAGCGGTATCGGCCGCGCGGATCGTCGGCTCACTCAACCCCATCGTCTCCGACATGTCCCGGTTGCCTGCGGCGAACTGTTCGCTCTGCGCGGCCGCGGTGCATCCGCAGACGGGATAAATCTCGGTTACCCAAATCAGTCATTCCTCAATAAGCATACATTGTGAGCGGTCAAACCTTCGACTGAGCCGCCATGCACCCCGGCCGAGGTAATCTGGGCCCCGGGCGGAGCGAGTGAGTCTCTGGATGGGGTGTTATGGAGAAGCTGCAGTCAGATTCGGCTGTTCCTCCTGTTGGTGTAGAGCGAACGCGTAGGTCTTTTGTCGCGAGCGGCATCGCGGCTGTCGCCCTGAGCGGGCCGCTAGGGTCGTGGGGGCCGCGAGGCTCCGTATTCGCGGCCAGGGAAGCGCGTAACGTCGATGGAGCCTGGAGAACGCTGGCGCGCAGTATTTCAGGGCCTGTGCTGCGTCCAGGTGATCCAGGCTTCGCCGAGCTGGCGCTGCCCTACAACCTGCGGGCGGCGTCGGTCCTGCCGGCCGGAATCGCGCGCTGCCTGAATGCCCCTGATGTGGCTGAGGCGATCAAATGGTCCCGCAGGTACGGCTTTCCGCTGGTCGCACGGTCGGGCGGTCATTCATCGGCAGATTTCTCAGTGACCCGCGGCCTGATGATCGACACCAAGCTTATGAATCAGGCGCAATTTGACGGGCGTACAGGTGTTGCTACGATCGGCGGCGGCTGCCTGAATGCTGACGTATATCGTGCTCTGCGCCAGAATGATGCCACCATCACGCACGGGCGTTGTCCGACAGTCGGCGCCGCCGGGTTTCTGCTGGGCGGAGGGATCGGATTTAACATACGGCGGCTGGGCGTTGCCGTCGACTCATTGGTCGCCAGCCAGATTGTTACTGCCGATGGTGAGATAGTGCCGGTTAGCGAGGACGAGAACGGCGATTTTTTCTGGGCGTGTCGGGGTGGGGGTGGTGGCAACTTCGGTATTAATACCTCGTTCTCCGTGCAGACCTCTCCCGCGCCCGCCTCCGTCACGGCCTCTCGCTTGATCTGGGACGCAAAGGCGGACACTGTGCTGCCGGCCCTGCTCGCCGCGTTGGAAGACTCGCCGACCAGTCTTGGCAGCTGGACCACCGTGACTGGGGTCACGCCGAAGGAACTAGCCGCGGGACAGGACGTATCGGTGGTCTTCGAGGGACAGCTCGTCGGCCCGCCCACAGAGTTGGCCAAGATCCTCGCCCCAGTTTACACCGTGGCGCAACCGGCACAGTCGACGATCGAGGAGCTGGGCTACTGGGACGCGCAAGAGAACTTCTTCTCTGACACCCCGAAACCAACCGAGTTCCAGAACCGCTCCCTCTACTTCTTCGGACCTGTCCGTCCCGAAGCGATCGAAACGGCCCTTTACTGGCTGCGGCGATGGCCGGGGACATCAATCTACGCGAACCTGTCATTTTTGCAGACCGGCGGCCAGGCCAGCACGGTTCCCGCCGACGCCACCGCATTCGTCCATCGCGACAACAACTGGTTCATGTTGTGGTACCTGAAGTGGAGCGGCAGCGATTCTGTCGACAGCGTCGAGGCCAACCTCGCATGGCTCGGCGACTTCTACGATGCGATATCACCCTATGCCATCCCACAGGCATATCAGAACTTTCTCGACCCCTCATTGACGGACTTTCTTCAGCAGTACTACGCGACCAACCTTCGACGACTCGAGAAGATAAAGGCGGCGGTCGATCCACATCGCGTCTTCAATTTTCCGCAAGCGATCCCACCCGCCAGCGGGAGGGACATCGGAAGGATGCGCCCGACCGGGCCCGACTGGAAAGGTCGCCCGGAAGACATCCCCCGCGCGAGGACATCGTGACGGCTGCGGACGAGCCGGCCGCGTCCTGATCGCGGCCGGGGCTCCGGCGCCGCCTCGGGTGGGATAGGGGCGTCGGCGGGTTGGTCGCCTCGTCAGCTGGCCAGGGAAGTTCGGTGAACGTTTCCGCGAGTCAACGACCCTGACCGCTCCGGCCACCCGGGCCATGTCGTCACCGGCCGCGACCGCACTCGCTGGTCTGCGGGCGAACGAGGCTCGCTGCTTCAAGAACAAGTACGACCGCGTCTTCACGGTCGAGCCCCCGCGAGCAACGCCGGGCCGGCCATCGACTGGATGAGCCGGATCCTCAACGAAGGACGCGGTATCGTCATCTCCGCTCACCCGCTCGAGGCGATCGCATTCCAGGTCGAGAACATTCGGATGGCATTATGTCTTCTACGAGAACGGCCTGTCGATCAATGTGATGTACACCGTCGACGACCTCGGGAAACGGGCGGTTGGGTTCAAGCTCTCCGACGGGATGGAAATCCCCGCGGAACTCGCCTCGTTCAAGTTCGCCCGGCAGAAGTCGAAGCTGGCCGGAACCATACGCGGCTCCTACTTCATCATCAAAAACGAGTGCTGACCCCCGCCAGTGGTTCTGCCGGTCAGCCATCTCCCGCCGGTCGGGCCCCAGACCACGAGACACCCCGAATCCGGTACGCGACGGCTCGCCGTACGCCGCCGGGCGCCGGGCGCCGGCCGCCGGCCGCGCATAGCCGTCACCTCTGGTGACCGCCGTAGTGGTCTCCAAGTAGCATCAACATCAACCGTTGCACCGGAAAGTTGACCAGTCCCACCGTAGGGGGTCACGCTCAGGTGACTGTGCCGAGACAACGGCTCGGCGATCGTCAGCTGGCGGCAGCGATGATCAGGTCGGCCGTCTCCACCGGATGGCTGATCATGGCTACGTGGGAGCTGGCCACCTCGATCGTGTGCGCGCCGGCGCGCGTCGCCATCACCCGCTCGGCCTCCGGTGGGATCGTTGCGTCGTTCGCCGCCACGAGATACCAGCTCGGAATCGTGCGCCACCCCGGCGTCCCCGACGGCGTCGACAGGCACGACGCGGCGAAGCCGCGCTGGCTCGACGCCATGACCACCGCCCGCCCCGCGTCGACATCGGCGCAGAACAGCTCGTGGAAGTACGCCGGATCGATATACACGTCGGCGTCGCCCTCGGGAGCGCCCGGGTAGGGCCGGAGCACCAGATGCTTGGCCAGATCGGTGCTCCCGTCACCCAGCGCGAGCGCGGCACCCAGCGCCTCACCCTCCTCCGGCGCGAAGGCGGCAACGTAGACCAAGGCCTTGACGTTGGCGTTTCCCGTACTGGCATTGGTGATCACACTGCCACCGTAGGAATGCCCGACCAGCACGACCGGGCCGTCAATAGTGGAGACGAACGCGCGGATGTACTCACCGTCGCTGATCACACCGCGCAACGGATTGGCCGGGGCGTAACAGGTGAAGCCGAGGGCCTGAAGCCTCGCGACCACATCGCCCCAACCGGACGCATCGGCGAACGCCCCGTGGATCAGAACAATGGCAGGCTTGTCGGTAGGCATCGCGAAGAACCACTCCTCCATGACAGTCTGGACGCGAGAACAGCCCGACAGTCGGGCCGATCAGGTTTTGTGGACGGCGAGTGGACCACAGCTGGCAGCGCCGGGACGCCGTCCGCAACCGGGCGTCGGCCGCGGACACCACGGACCCATCGACCCGCCTCTTGCGAAGAGGATGCCGCGCGATCTCCGCGCCGGCCATACGAGGATGTGCGTAGCTGGGATGTGTCCAGGCTGTCGCGATACAGATGGCGGGATCACCATCCCACGCCAAACTCAACCGACTACTGGACGTGACAATCTCGACAATCTCGCTGCTGGACAACCCGCATGAGTTCTGGTCCGCTGCCTGCGGAGAACGGGTGGCTGTGCTCCACGCTCGTCTCACCGGCTGTTTCCAGGTCCGCTGGCGTAGTCGCGGCATCTGGTTGCACATGCTCGACGAAGGCGTCTGGACCGGGCTGATTACCTGGACACCGTCCGAGGTCACCATCCATTTGCTGGTGCGCAGCTTCGCTACCAGTGTCGTCGACCTCACACCGCGGATAATAGACGAGGTCGCCGACGACGGCTGGCTGACCTCAGAAGAACACTCGGTGGCGCGGGAACGCTTCGAAGGCTCGTTCGCCCGAGTTCTGGTCCCGCCGCGGCGGGCCGGCTCGGAGCCGCACTATGCCCGGGCCGCACGCACCAACCGCGAGTGACGAATTATCCGCTCGATGCCTGGCCTTTCGGATCTTGTTCCCGGACGCGGCCGAGGACGCCGTCGGCCGTGCGTTCGTAGGTGCGGCCGACATTCTTGTCGAGCTTCCGCACGACCTCGGTGTCGAGGTCGATGCCGTTCATTTCGGCGAGTGCCATGAGGTAGATGGCGATGTCCGCGAGTTCTTCGCCGAAGTCAGGGAGTCGTTTACGCCAGGCGGTGAACGCTTCACCGACCTCGGCGGTGAGCAGTCCAAACTCCAATGCCGTGTCGGTGGTGTTGAATCCCTTGTCAATCTTGTTGGCCCAGGCGCGTTTCTGGGCTTCTCGGATCTCCAAAGGTCTCCTCCGCGGGTCGGTGACGGACACAGGCAGGCTATCCGTCACCGACCGGGCCTGGGCCGTCGGCCGCACCCTCCGGTAGCGGTCCGCACACAGATGTTTTTACGTTGATATCCAGGTGGATAACTGATGTGTTGTTGGCGAGCCGAGTGAAGACCTCTCGTAGGCGTCAAGGACGGCCTCGATCGTCGCGGCCGGGGGTGCTTTACGGCGTCGCGGACGAGGAGCCGACTGCGCACGGCGTCGGACGGCTTTCGGCGTGGAGCGGTCCCGGTTCCGTGGACAGCGGACCTGAAGTCCACTGTCCGAGAGGAAGGGGCCTTATGGGGGCAACACCCCGGAAGCACACGCAGGAGTACAAAGACTAGGCGGTATAGTTGGTGTTCGGATCAGACTGGCTGTTGGCTGCGTTGCGAAGAGCCATTTATCCCTGCCAGAGCACAGTGCACCAGATCTCGTTGCCGGCGCCGACACCGCAATCCGCGATCTCACCACTCCTGACCTTTGTCCAGACACCTTTCTGTCGCCAGTGCCACGATCCCACACGGGAAAATCTTTCATGGTAGCCCTCGTTGTTAAATGTGAACGCATCAACGTCGACGCCGGTACCGTTGCCGCCGGTCGTCCCGTTGCCCCGCGGTTCCTGGCTGCAGCGGGCGTGCTTGAAAGACTCTCCTGGTCCGCCATCCCAGTTCCACACGTCACAAAAGCCATTTCCGGATCCAAGATCGAAAGTAATATGCATCGTCCTGCCGGTCCTGTTCTTCACCGCGCCGCAGAGGAAACCAACAACCCGGTCGCACGTAGCTGCGGATGCGGCAGGTGCTTCCGCAACCGCGGCCCCGGACGCCACAAGGACAACAGTAGATATTGTGGCAGCCGCTCGGGCCAGCCGAGACATTCTCTTGTGCATGGCAGCACCATCTCCCTGATCGCGTCTGATTACATTTTCCTGAAAAGCCTTACGAATGCGTCAGTTTTTCACGAGGCTCGACTTTCGCGGTTACACCGCGTCGGTTTTTCTCGAAAATCTTTTGGCCGTGCCAGCTTGGCAGGGTCCTTGGGCGGCTGGCAACGGATCGAAGCCGGGCTGGGATGCTGGGACGTTACAGAGCCCTTGACCTGTGGGAACGTGGCCTTCTGGGATACTGATCAACATCATCTAGAGATGGACAAAGCATGACCGCACACAGCTCTGCACAGGGCAGAGATCGACGAATGGCGGGCGCGCCGCGCTGTGTCGTGACATGATTCGATCACCACTGGACGAGTTCGCACGCCGACAACCTCGTCGAAGACGGTGGAGAGGATCCGGATCTCGCCGTAGACAGGTCAGAACGGCCTTCGAGAGCCGCATCGCGACTGCCTCGCAACGCGCCACGCCGGCCCGATACCAGAAGACCACCAGCCGACCACTGTCGCTGCCGTACTAGAAAAACAGCGCGGAACTCTCAGTAATGGCTCCACCTTGTGCGCCATGTCTACGAGCAGGAGACCGCGGCAGGTCGAGCCATCGATCCCATCCCATTGGTGGAGAGCGCTGATGACCCCGGCGGTGACGCCCCCCGCCGCCCGGCCTGACGCCCGGTCCCGTCGCTGACATACCAGCGACGGGACCGCCACACCCGCGAACAGTACTGTCATCAGTTCTTTGGAGAACGCCACCAGAAAGATTCAGAACGGCAGTCATCGAGAGCCACTCGATGCAGTGAAGTCCACTGCACGCCCGCACGCACACCGGCAAACTTGGTGCCTGCCATTTCGGCTAGGACAGCGGGCCTTGATAAGAAACATGCCGACTGGCCGACCCTGCATCGGTGGAGGGTCCGGGCGTAGCTACCAGCGACGCTACTATAGGGGCTGACTCGCGGTCGGACGAACGACGCTGACGAATAATCGCGACCGCCAGCAGAACAAGGCCCAGCATGCCAAGAACGATCGGCACAATGACCTCAACCATGGTCAGCTGCCGGGCAACAGCCGCGGACTTACGTGCCAGCTCCTCCTGACTGCGCGGTGTCACGGTGAGGTCGACGGCCAGCACCGGAAGGAGGTTGACCACCTGGCCGTCGATGGAGACACCGGCGAGGATCTTCTCATTCGCCGTTTCCTTCACGGCGAGGCCGGTCACAGTGTCGATCCATACATGCAGATCCTTGGCCACGGTGTAGTGCATCGGTATGGCACTGGGCAGGGTCGCATTCGCCGCAAGCAGTTTTGTCTGCACGTCGGCGGGCAACAACGACACCAGCGGGGTCAGCTTGTCCTTCGGCAACACGGCGGGCAGCGTGTGGCTCAGATCGGCATCCTGGACGGGCCCGGCCGACACCGCATGGTAGATGCCGACGCTGCGGCCGAAGTACTTGCCGTCGGCACCCTCATAGGTCACCGGGACGGTCTGTCGTGCCGCGGAATCGTAGAACTGATAGGAGTTGTCCGCCTTCGGATGTATCGGGAAGCCCACGGTGAGGCCAGACGCGGGCTCAACCTCAACGGACACGCCGGCCGGCGGCGTAGTGGCCTCGAGGGTGCTGCGGTCGACGGCATACACCTGGCTGGACGGCAGGACGGTCGGCCCCGCGTGCAGGGTGGAATCATCATGAACGATGGCGACGTCACCGCTGGTGCTGACAACCCGGACCTGCCGTTCCATGGTGAGCGGCACATCCTTCTGCCACACGTGGGCCATGTCACCGGAAGCGAGGGCCTTCGTGTCGAGCAGGGTTCCCGTCCCCGCGAAGTTGAACGATACGTTCGTGTCCCCGGGCAGCCTCGTCAGGATGGGCACGACCGCGAAGCGCTCAATAAGCGCCAGCGCGACCAGGAGCAACCCAGCCGTTCCCAGCAGGATGGATGAGCGTCGTAACGCCATCGGGGAACCTCCCATCGGTTCGGACCCGCAAGCCGTCCAGCCTGCCTCACGGGTGGTTCTGTCGAGTCACGCAACGGCGTTTGCACCGGCAACGAGTCGCCAGCCTCGCACCTGCGCAGGTGAAGCCCCCGCCGATGCAACGGCCAACCGGGCGCCCATGGTTCACAGCAGTCTGGAGCATGCACATCCATTCCGCCGCGTCCTCGGGACGGCATCGGCTGTTGTAGTGAGCATGTAGAAGGGGGATGGTACATGCCACCGACCCGACAGGCCTGCCGACAGTTCCAGGTTGCCTGCGGCCACCTTCAGGTGCCCGAACCGAGCGATTCCACTCAGGACCCGGCGGCCCTCGACGGATCGGGATGGCGGATTCCGCTCCGGTGCCCGCGCCTTGCGATCGCGGTACCGGGACGGGTCCATCAGCGTCGGGTATCGATGAATACGCAGGTAGTGGGCTTGTATACGGCACAGACGTTGATGGGCATCCCGGCGCGGATCGCCGAGGTCCACGGATCAGCCACCAGCTTCCCCGCGGGGTAGCCGGCTCACGGGCCGAGAACCATACGCCAGGCAGCGCCTGGCATCACAGGTCCTGGCGATTCGCTGGCTCAGCGACGTTTCGGGAGCCGCGTTTCGGTTGACTTCTATAATTTTTTGGACTTCCGCTCACCTGTGACAGCAGACGCTGACACGCGCTTGAATGTGAGGACAGGAAGAAGGGAGCTCACGTGGCAGATCCGATCATCGGTGCCAGCACCGATCTGGACCCGGGCATCCGCGCAAGCCCAGACACCAATTCGATCACCGACACCGCGGCGGCCATTTCCGCGGCCTTCCGCATCGGCCCCGGCGAGGATGCCGTCACTGTCCTGAACCACAGCCGGGGCGAGCTGGCCGCACGCATGGGCATCACGGTCATCGAAGCCACTGCGGACCGGATCGTCGCGACGATGCCGGTCGAGGGCAACCGACAGCCCTACGGGCTGCTCCACGGGGGCGCGTCCGTGGTGCTCGCCGAGACGGTCGGCTCACTCGCCGCGGCGATCTCGCCTGCCGCGGCCGGCCGGGCTGCCGTGGGGATCGAAATCAACGCGACCCACCACCGAGCCGCGCGGTCGGGCATGGTGACGGCGACAGCCACCGCGATCCAGGTCGGCGCGACGCTCAGCACCTACGACATCCGGATCATCGACGACTCTGGTCACCCTGTGTGTACGTCGCGACTAACCTGCCTGTTTCGCGATGTTCCGCCCGGAGCCGGGCGGAACATCGCGTAGCCAGGCCGGCGGACGGCTGCTACGGACGTCCGCCGCGGACACCGGTGAGCGGACACCGGTGGGACCAGCCGGATGCAAGGGCTCCGATACTTCAGGTCCGGCTCTCCGGAAGAGCGGCATTGCCGCATCCCGCGGAGTCACCTCGACAACGACACAAGCCACCGAGGGATACCTGCGCACCCGCCCGAGGACGAAAGGCGCCACTCGAACCGCATTCGCCCAGGCCACGGCGGCTACAGAACAAGAACAAGCGTACCGGCTGACCGCCGCGCCGCCAGGACGGTCATCTCTTACCGACACCTACAGCACGCGCACCCGGCGAATACCATAATGCCGTTCAAGCTGGCCCGGGTAACAAACACCGACAATAAGAGCGCCCGGCAATAGGGGACGCGGCGTCGCGGGGCTGGGGCACACACCTATTGCCGGGCGCTCTAAATCTTCTGATTGACCACTGGCACCGCCCGCATATTCTGCTCTCCGGTTGTCCCGCGGGGGCAGCTGGATTCGGATGATCGTCGGAGGATCGGAGGAACTGTGCGACGACGACAGGTAGTCCACGCCGCTCTCGCGGCGAGCGCGACCGCGGTGATCGGGCTGGGGATGGCCCCGGGCGTGCTTGCCAACCCGCCACAACACGGCAGGCACGGCCCGATTCTCGGTCGGTATAAACACCTTGTAGTGATCTACGAGGAGAATCACAGCTTCGACAATCTCTACGGGCGATGGGGCACGGTTGACGGCGAGCGGGTCGACGGCCTGAGGGATGCGGACAGGTCACACACCGCCCAGGTCACGCAGGACGGCAAACGCTACACCTGTCTACCGCAGAACGACGTGAACCTGACGTCGCCCAGTCCGTTGCCCACGACCTGCGTGGACGCGGCGAACGGGGTCCCCGCAAGCTATTTCCGCAACAAACCGTTCACCATCGACAGCTACATTCCGGCGAATGCCCGCACGTGCCCGGCACCCGGGGTCGCCGCGACCAACGGTGTCCTCGCGAACAGCGCGGGCAGCGAGCCCGGTGGATGCACCCGTGACCTGGCGCACCGTTTCTACCAGGAGCAGTATCAGATCGACGGCGGCAGGCAGGACCGTTACGTCACGGGCAGTGACGCGGTGGGCCTGACCATGGGCGTCTACGACACCAGGTCGTTGCCGATCTACAAGTATCTGCACGGCGCCGAGGCCCCACACTACGTGATCGCCGACCACTTCTTCCAAGCCGCGTTCGGTGGTTCCTTCCTGAATCACCAGTTCCTGGTCGCGGCGCGGGCCCCGATCGACACGAGCGCCGGAGCCGGCGGCCCAGACGCGAACCTGCACTCGGTGGTGGACGCCGACGGCTTCCCGACCACCTATCCGCTGTACAAGCCAACCACCACAGCGGTGCGGGACGCGCAGCTGACCCAGGCCTGCGGCCCAACCGCCAATCCCACGGTGGCCTGCGGCGACTACGCGATCAACACCATCCAGCCCACCAACGCCCCACACAGTTCCAGCACCACCAGGCTTCCACTGATCGACGACGCCAAGTATCCGAACATCGGGGACCGGCTGAGCGCTGCCGGCGTCTCCTGGAACTGGTACTCCGGCGGCTGGGACGACGCGGAGGCGGGTCACGCCGGTCCGCTCTTCCAGTACCACCACCAGCCGCTCAACTACTTCGCCGCGTACTCACCGGGACAGCCGGGCCGGGCCCATCTACAGGACGAAACAAAATTCATTGCAGCTGCAACGAAAGGTATGTTGCCGACCGTCAGCTTTGTCAAGCCCTACGGCGCGGAGAACGAGCATCCTGGCTACGCCAGTGAGCCGGACGGTAGCGACCACCTCGTCGACCTGCTCAAGACGATCGAAAACGGGCCTGCGGGCAAGGACACACTGGTTATGGTCACCTATGACGAGTTCGGCGGTCAGTGGGACCATATCTCCCCACCCGGCAAGGGCAGCCCCACCCGGGGGGTCTATGACCAGTTCGGACCGGGGACTCGCGTTCCGGCACTGGTGATAAGCAGGTCCCTGCCACATTCCGGCGTCGATCACACTGTCTACGACACGACGTCCATCCTGGCAACCATCGAGCGCAGCCTGGGGCTCAAGCCGCTGACCAGCCGTGACGCACATGTCGCGGACCTGTCCGGGGCGCTGCGCAGCGCTGGCGCGCAGCCGGGCCGGCGCGGGAACTAGTGATCATAAAAGCCTCCGGCAGCACAAAAAAATCATAATCGCACCGTTTTTGATCAAACATTTTTTGATCAACTGAACACCGGCTCCCCGGAGGGGGCCGCCCGCTGACCGTGCGGCGGCTCCTCCACGGTGAGGCTGGCGCCGGAGGCGCGGCGCTGGCCGCTCTTGATCCATGGTCGACACTCGCTCCGGCTGCTCTGATCACGACGCGGACGTCACGGTGCGGACGCCGACGGCTCGGCCAGACCGGCTTCGTCCGCCAGCTGCTTGGGAACACCCACCGGCTCCGCGCTGGCCCGCCCAGGGCGCAGTACCGCGGCGGCCAGCAGCAGGCCAAAGGCCACGCATCCGGCGCCGACGAGCAACCCGAGGCGGCAACCGCCGGCGAGCGCCGCGATCTGGGTATGACCTTCCGCCACAAGCGTGGCGGTCCGCTTGGTGGACAGCGTCCCCAGCACCGCGAGGCCGACCGCTGCCGAGATCTGCATGGAGACGTTGACGATCCCCGAGGCCAGCCCGGCGTCGGCGGGTGCGACATCGGCAACGGCCATGGTCAGCAGCGGCATGAACGCCGCGCCGGCCCCGAGCCCGACAAGGGTGAAGGAAACGAAGAGCGCCGGGAAATAATGGACATGCTCGCCGTCACCTCCCTGGGCGAAGAGCAGCAGGCCCGAGAGCATGACGGCCAGCCCCCCGAGAAGGACCTGTTTGGGGCCGAAGCGGGACACCAGCAGGGTGGTGATCCCGAAGGAGAGCGCGGCTATTGCGAGGGTTTGCGGCAGAAACGCCAGCCCGGTGCGGATCGCGTCGTACCCGAGGACCTCTTCCAGGTACAGCGCGCCGAAGAAGAACACCCCGTACATGCCGGCCATCACGACCGCGCGTACGGCGCTCGAGCCGACGAGGCTACGCAGTCGCAGGATCCGCGGCGGAACGAGCGGGTTCGGTGTGTGTGACTCACGGAAACCGAACGCGCCGAGCAGCGTGACCGAGACCGCGCCGAGCCCAAGCGTGTACGTCGACAGCCAGCCGTGCTCGGATGCCCGCACGATCGCGTCGATACCGACCAGCGCCGCCGCGGTGACCAGGATGGCGCCCGCCGCGTCGACCCCCCGGCGCAGGCCGGAACCGGAACGTTCGGTGATGAGAGCAGCCCCCGCCAGCAGCGCGAGAACGCCGATCGGGATGTTGATAACGAAAATCCAGTGCCATCCCAGGGCCCGCGTGAGCACGCCGCCGAGCAGCAGACCGAGCGAGCCGCCGCCGACGGTGACGAGCAGGTAGATGCTCATAGCCCGGGCGCGCTCACGCGGTTGCGGGAAGTCGGTGACGATGAACGCGAGAACGGTCGCCGACGCGAGCGCTCCGCCCAGGCCCTGCGCGAAGCGGGCGACGATGAGGACCGCCTGATCGCCGGCAAGCCCGCAGGCGGCCGAGGCCGCGGTGAACAGCGCGACGCCGCTGAGGAAGACCTTCTTGCGCCCAACGAGATCGCCCAGCCGGCCGGCGACGAGAAGGAAGCTGCCATAGCTGATCAAATAACTGTTGATGACCCAGGTGAGGCTGGCCTGGCTGATACCCAGATCATGCTGGATGACGGGCAGCGCGACGTTCACCACGCTGGAGTCAAGAATGATCATAAGCTGGGCCGTCAGGACGACGAGGAGGGGGAGCCACCGTCGGTATGAGCGCATGGCCGAAGCTGGAACGATAATTTCGCTCATAGGACAATTACTATAACATTAATTACCAAAAAACGATTTTAATACATAAATAGTTAGAATTATTAATATAATTACTGTTACCCGCACCGAGCCAGGCGCGATCGTTGCGCTGACGCGCCTGGCTCGGCGTATCTACCGCAAGGCCGTCGACGTCTTGGCCACCGACACGTTGGGAACCTTGACGTTCGCGGTCAACACGGGGTCAGCCCGAGCGCGGCGATGGCGCTCGACTCGCCATAATCCATACGGCAACCACGGCACGGCCGGCGCGAACACCCGTGAGGTGTCCTGACGCTCTCCCCTGACGATCAGCCGAGGATGGGGCCGGCCGGCTCGCAACGCCCCGTCCTCGGCGGATCCGCTTGCCTGTTTTTTACCGACCCGCCCAGTGCTGGTGGGTGCGTGGGCGTACCAGGGTGAAGCTGTCGAGCTCAGTGTAGCTGGACGAACCCGCGGCGGCGCCGTAGTGCCTGACGGTGATGGTCGTTTTTCCGCCGGACGCGTCGGGCTCGACGTCGAACGAGGCGAAACCGTACGGAGTGGCGAGATCACGGTAGGCCGACCACGGCGCGGGTTCGGTCGTGGTGAGCGCCCTGCGCTGCGTCGTCGGGTCGCCTGCGGCGACATCGTAGATCACGACGCCGTCCTGGGGCGCGTCGAACGCGGCGGCCGGCGTGGCAAAGGAATGCCCACCGCCACCAATGATCATGTGTACGGTCCCACGGGTCGTGTCGATGACCTTCGCGTCGTCGGCCTGCGGGGCGGGCGTGAGCAGTGAGCTGCCGGGCAGGGTCCCACGCACAGGGAAGGTGCGTTCGAAGTGGTGCTCGTGGCCAGCGAGCACCAGGTCGACACCGTACTGGTCGAACAACGGCAGGAGTTCCCGGCGAATGCCGAGATCCGCACCGTTGAAGTGCGCGGAGGACATCGCGACCTGGTGCATGAACACCACGATCCAGTCGATGTCATGGTCGTGCCGCGCCGCCGCCAGCGTCCGTTCGAGCCAGGCCCGCTGCTCGCCGTGGCTGTAACCGTGGATGTAGGGGTCAAAGCCACTGCTCGTGTAGGTCGGGACATGGTCACGGCGGTAGCCGCTGAAACCGCCGTCCTGCAGGCACACGTCGTCGTTGTTGAGCGAGATGATCCGGACCGAGCCGACGGTGAAGGCGTACCAGTTGCCGGCGAAGTCGGGCACGTCCGAAGCATTGCCCGGCAGGCCGAACCGGGTCTGATAGGCGAGATAGCCCTGCGGGCCGTTGCCGGCCTCGTTCTCGTGGTTGCCCGCGCACGGCATCCAGGGCCGGTTGCGCGCGGACCGCATGTTGTTGTTGAAGAAGCCGCGCCAGGTCGCCACCGGGTCGTCGCTGACGTTCGCGTAGCACAGGTCGCCGTTGACGAGATGGAACAGCGGGTCGAGCGTCTCGACCGCGTCCACGATGTAGCCGGCGTTCACCGACCACGGGCCGAGGCCCTGGCCCACCGGCGCTGGTATCGCCTGGTCACCGAAGCTGGTGAAGCGGAACCGCCTGCGTCCGCGTGGCGCGGTTCGGAAGGTGCCGGCCAGCGGCGAGCCGCCACGGTGGTAGACCTCGTAGGTGAAATCGGTGTCGGATGGCAGCCGGTCGAGCTCGGCGTGGTAGGTCCAGACCGTCTGCCCGGTGAGCGCCTCGACGTAGACACGCTCCTCGGCGTCAACGTTCGTCCCGAAACCGGCGCCCCTGTGCCCCAGCCGCAGCCGGGGCCTGCTCACCTTCTCCGGCGTCGCCCACGACACCGTGATCTGACTGGCCGCATCCGCGCCGAACTGGACATGCAGCTGTTCGGGGGACGGCGCTCCCGCGACCGCGGGCTGACGCACCAGCTCGGCCGCGACGCCCGGACGTTCCAGCAACGGCACCGCGGCGGCGGTGAGACCCACCACCCCGGCGGCACGCAGCAGCGCACGGCGCCCCAGCGCCGGCCGCGATCCAGCTATGGCAGGTTCCTCGTTCATACGGATTCCTCCCCGTTGGCACATCGACACATCGATACGTCAACACATCGGCGTATCGACACATCGGCACGTCCCCATGGCCGTGTCTGTGCGCATCCTGATCGCCATAGCTGTCCACGGGGCCAATGCGGCGTGAAGGGCATTGGCCATCCGCGTGAGCGCCGGTCGAACCAGCTCCCCTCGCCCGTCAGGCGCTGGAGCTCAGGTCACCAGGACCGCCGTAATTTACCAGGGCTACCGCAATCCGAAAACGACGTGATACCCGGCTGGGCCAAACCGACGGACCCTGCTCAGGCATCCCGGCGGCGCAGCAGGACGGCGGCACCGGCAAGCGCGGCCAGCGCATACCCGCAGAACAGTGCGAACCCGGTCCACGACGACAGTGCGGAGGGCTCATGCAGGACTCGAAAAATCGCCTGTCCGGCATTGCTCGGCAGATACTTTTCGATGTGCTCCCGCCAACTCGCGGGCAGGAACAAAACGATGATCGGAAGTACCAGCAACAGCCCGAACAACGTCGCAATCCCACCGGCGGTGCTCCGTAGCAGCGCGCCGAGGGCGACCCCCAGCATACCGACGACCGTCAGGTACAGACCGCCGCCGATCACCGCGGTGAGAACGCCCGGCCGCGACAGCGTCGTGGAGATGTGTTCGGACGCCAGCATCGCCTGGCCAGCGGCGAACGCCACGAACGACGCGACGGTCATCAGCACAAACGTGACCAGGGCAAAGACCGCAGTCTTCGCCCACAGCACAGGCAGCCGCCTGGGGACCGCGGCCATCGTCGAACGGATCATGCCAGTGGAGTACTCACCACTGACGATCAGGACGCCAAGGACTCCGACCGCGAGCTGCGCGAGGAAGATCCCGCTGAGGCTTGTCAGGGTGGGGTCAAAGAAAAGACGGTCACGCGGATCATCCTCATTCCAATGACTGGCGCGCCCCCAGGAGATAAGAATACCGAGCCCGATTATGATCACAAGCGCGGCCAGCAGCGAGTAGCGGGTCGAGCGTAGCGAGTACAACTTCGTCCACTCCGAACGCATGACCCGCAGCTGGGTCACCCCCACCGCCGGTTCGCTCCGCGTCCGCGGGCTGCCGCCGTCCCTGTCGATCTCGGTAACAGCGGTCATGACGATGCTCCCGTCGCGGCTTTTGCGGTGGGAGCATCGGCCTGATACTCGACACTGTCCCGGGTGAGATCCATGAACGCCTCCTCCAGCGACGCCTGTTGGGGCGTCAGCTCATACAGCACGATGTCGTTCTCCGCCGCCGTCCGGCCGATCTGCTCGCTGGTGAGGCCGGTGACCTCCAGGATGTCGGGCGCGCTGGCGGTTACCGTCACGTCCACGCTCACGAGCAGCTCACGCAGTTGGGATGCCTGCGGCGACCGGACCTTCACGGTGTTGGCCGACGCACCGTGGATGAAGTCCGCGACAGATGTGTCCGCGATCAGGCGCCCACGGCCGATCACGATGAGGTGCTCGGCGGTCAGCGCCATCTCGCTCATCAGGTGCGAGGAGACGAAAACCGTCTTGCCCTCCGCAGCAAGCCCCTTGAGCAGGTTACGGATCCAACGGATGCCCTCTGGATCCAGACCGTTCACCGGCTCATCCAAAATCATGATTGAGGGATCGCCCAGCAGCGCGGAGGCGATCCCCAGCCGCTGTCCCATCCCGAGGGAAAAACCACCCACCCGCTTGCGCGCGACTTCGCGCAGACCGACCAGATCGATCACCTCGTCGACCCGGCGCCGGGGGATCCCGTGCGTCTGCGCCAGCGCCAGCAGATGGTTGGCGGCCGAACGACCGGTATGAACCGACCGGGCCTCCAGCAAAGCCCCAACCTCACACAGCGGAGCGGGAAAATCACGGTAGCAGCGGCCATTGACCATGGCCTTGCCGCTGGTGGGCTCATCCAGGCCGATAATCATCCGCATGGTCGTCGATTTACCGGAACCGTTCGGCCCCAGAAAACCCGTCACCACGCCAGGCTCCACGGCGAAGCTCAAGCCGTCGACCGCCGTCTTTTCCCCATAACGCTTCGTCAGCCCCTCGACCTCAATCACAGTGTGCCCTCCACAGTTTCCGGTGTCGCCGACGCCACCGACATTACGGTCGTCGTCGCTGCCGCCGACCGGCGGCAGCCTGAAATCCGGCGGTGGGTCCGGCTGGCCAGACCCATCGCCGGGCATGCCCCCGACATCTACGATCAGCGATCGTGGAGTGGAATCTGCGGACCTGTGCCCGTAAAGGGCATGTCACCTACCGTCCGGACGAGCCGGCTCTGGCCGACCGGCTGGTAGCACAGACCCCGGCTGGGCCGGCCTGGCGCTGTCTGCGCTGCGGGGACTTCGTCGTCGCTGATCCGGTCGCGGCCGGGCCGGCGCGCGACGCACCGGTGCTGCTGCGCGGCCGGGCGCTACGGGACGCGACGGTGCTGCGGCTGCTCGCGGTGGAGCGCATCGTCCGCGCGGTGCTACTGGCTCTGGTCGGCTACGCTGTGCTGCGGTTTCGCCAGTCCGAGGCCGACATCCAGGAGCTGTTCGACAAGGCGATCCCGGCCGCGAAACCACTCGCCTCGGTCCTGCACCTTGACCTGGACAACAGCCCGACGATCACACACCTGCGGCACCTCATCCACACCAAACCGAGCACTCTGCTGCTGGTCGCCACCCTGCTGTTCGGTTATGCGGCCATACAGATCGTCGAGGGTGTCGGGCTCTGGCTGCTGCGGCGCTGGGGAGAGTACTTCGCCGCCGTCGCCACCTCGGTCTTCCTTCCGCTGGAGGTCTACGAGCTGACCGAACGGGTCACCGTCCTGCGAGTCGCCGCCCTGGTCATCAACGTGGCCGCCGTTGTGTACCTCGTCGCCGCCAAGCGCCTGTTCGGGGTGCGCGGTGGACGCCGGGCGTTCGAGGCGGAGCGGCAGAGCACATCCCTGCTGGAAGTCGAGCAGTCCGCGGAGCTACCCGACCATGAGCTGTCCGGCAAGAGCGCCCGGCTATAGGGCGTTACGACCGCGGGCATGGCGGTTGGGGATGTTTCGAAGGACGTCACCCATTGCCGTAAACCTCCCCGAATATATTCTCTCCGCGTCGGCGTCCACCAGGCATGCGGTCGCGCCCGGAGTATTCTGGAAGAGAAAATTTTACCCATGCCGGGTCGGCGTGCTCGGCGCGGAGGGAGCAAGAAAATGGGACAGCCGGTCATTCATTTCGAAATTATTGGTAATGACTCCGAAAAGTTGAAGAACTACTACTCCGGCCTGTTCGGATGGAAGATCGAATCAGCTAACCCGATGAACTACGGGGTCGTACAGCGCGTCGGCAATGTCAACGCCGAAGGTGTCGGAATCGGCGGCGGTATCGCGGCGGCACCGGAGGGATATGCCGGTCATGTCACCTTCTACGTCGAGGTACCCGACGTAGAAGCCGCGCTTGTGAAGGCCGAGAGCCTCGGCGGGTCACGGATGATGGGGCCGGAAAAAGTGATGGAAGGGGTCGAGATAGGGCTTTTCAACGACCCCGAGGGCCACTTGGTCGGTGTCGTGCGGTCCGCGTCGTAACAGTTCCCCGGGCGCATGCCAGGGGCCCCGCTCGACACGGGGCCCCGCTCCGGCTCCAGCCGGGGCTGTCCCCGATGCCCCAGAAAAAGAAGATCGGGAAACATTGTCGGACGGCGGGAAAATAAGAGCACCCGAGGACGGGTGCATGGATCAAGGAACGGGGCTGGGGTGCGTGCGTCGCGAGGCGAGGGCATGCCCCAGCCCCGCGACACCGCGTCCCCTGTTGCCAGTCGTAACCCGACGGTCAGCCGACGGCCCGGCCGGAGCCCACCTGGATATATGGACGCCAGCCGGGCGCGGTCACCGCGGAACGGTGTCCGCCCGGTATCTCATATCCCGTGGTCGGCCTGCCACCAGTAGCCCTTGCTCGTGGCGTCCCGCCGGAGGTCGGGCAATATCGTGTTGATGTCGTTCTGGGTGTCGGTGATGTTCCAACCGACCCACGAGATCCCCTGCCGCTCGAACACCTGGGTCGTCCAGCGGGAGCCGTCGAACGACGTAGCCTCGGCCACAGTTCCGGCCGGCCCCATGAACTCGGTGGAGATGACCGGGTAAGAGGCTTTCAGCCTGACCCACGGCTGCGAGCTGGTCTCCCAGTAGGCGTGGAAGCCGACCGACGTCTTCGACCAGTCAACGACCCCGTCGAACTGGCTGGCGATGCTGAGCATCGTCGGCGCCGAATCGCCCCCGTAGTTGGCCGGCACCGCGAAGGACAGAATGATTATGTGGGTTTCCGGGGCCTTCGCCCGTATCAGCCGGTAGATCTCCTTCTGGTCGGCGATGTTCTGTGCCGTGTAATCCGCGGGCCGCCAGGTCACCGGCTCGTTGTACAACTCGTAGAGCACGTTCGTCCGATTCGCGTAGCGTGGCGCGATCACACCCCAGAAATCCCGCAGCCGGGCGATCGTGTACTGCTGATCAGCATCGGCGGCCAGCGCGGAATGATAGTCAATCATGACATACATCCCGTGGGCATCAGCCTTTTCGATGATCTTGTCCAGATAAGAGGTTATCTGGGCCATCGTCGGCGAGTCCGACGCCTCGTTGTAGGCGACGGCGACACGCACGCCGTTGAGGTTGTTCGCTTTCAGGGTCGTCCAGAAGGCTTCGCTGGTGGCGGCCTCACGCGCCCACAGGACCTGTGAGGCACCGGACGAGTAGTTCAAGTACCACAACGTGCCCGCCCGCAGCAGGGTCCCCTGGTCGGTCACCACGGTGTTGTTCCGTACCTGCACCCGGCCACGTGCCCCGGCCGCCCCCGCCGAGCCGCCTGCCGACGATGACGCCGCAGGCGTCGTGCTGACCGTGGGAGCGGGGACAGCACTCGGGGCCGCGGTCGCCGTCCCCGTGGCGGCCGATGATGCCGACGGCTGAGTACCGCCGTTCGCGGCGCCCTGCCCTGCCGTGGACGTGGCGGTCGGCGAGCCGCTCGGCTGGCCCACCTGGGTCGCCGGGGACTGGCAGCCGACGGCCGCGAACAACAGTGCGAACAGGAGCACCGGCAGATACGCCGCTCTCGGCCGGAAATGACCGTAGTGCGCTGTGTTGGACATGCCGTCTTCCGATCATTGTCGGGGCCATTACGATAAGCAGCAAGTCATGCGCTCTGCGCAACATACTGCAACAGTTGGGCGACTCTTCCTCCCGGACGGCGCGCGGCTACCCAGGCGGCCCCTCCGTCAACCCTCGGTAATAATGTCAACCACAGAACGATCGGTCCACACAGTTGTGCATAAATTGGCCAAATCGTGCGAATCCATTTTCACAACAGTCGACAGCTGGCCTCAGCCATCGGTGTGGCCATCGGTGTGGCCATCGCTGTGGCCTGACCTACCGGTGTGCCGCGCGAGACTTCAGAAGAGGATGCGGTCATGCGCGCAGTCGTTGTGAAACAGCACGGCGGACCGGATGTGCTCACGGTGACCGACCTGGCCGCACCGCAGGCCGCTCCCGGCTGCCTCGTCGTCGACGTCGAGGCGGCCGGCGTCAACTTCATGGACATCTACCAGCGGCAGGGCAGCCCGTCCTACGCCGTCGATCTGCCCTACGTACCGGGCACCGAAGGCGCGGGCACCGTGGTGGCCGCCGGTCCGGGTGTCACCGGCTTCGCCACGGGCGACAAGGTCGCATGGACAGGCGTGGCGGGCAGTTACGCCGAGCGGGTCGCCATCCCCGCCGACCGGGCCGTCCCCATCCCGGACGGGGTGCGGCCGCGAGTGGCGGCAGCCGTGATGCTGCAGGGCCTGACCGCCCACTATCTGGCCAACAGCACCTACCCGATCGCGGCCGGGGACCCCGTGGTCGTGCACGCCGCGGCCGGCGGGGTGGGCCTCCTGCTCACCCAGCTGGTCAAGATGCGCGCTGGGATGGCCATCGCCACCACCTCGACGGCTGACAAGGCCGAGCTCGCCCGGCGGGCCGGAGCCGACCACGTCATCGACTACGAGGACTTCGCCACCGCGGTACGAGAGATCACCGACGGCGTCGGCCGGGCAACCTTCGACGAAGGCCTGACCGCGCTGCGACCACGCGGCTACCTGGTCCTCTACGGCGCGGCCAGCGGGCCGGTTCCGCCGCTCGAGCTGCAGCGCCTGGCCGGCGGCGGATCGTTGTTCGTCACCCGCCCGACACTTGTCCACCACATCGCCAGCCGTGCCGAGCTGCTGCGCCGCGCCAATGATCTGTTCACCTGGATCCGGCAGGGCCGGCTTGAGGTCCGTATCGGCGGTACCTATCCACTCGACGACGCTGCCTGGGCACATGACGACCTTGCCGCCAGACGCACGACCGGCAAGCTGCTCCTGCTACCGCGCTAGATTTCCTGGGCCTGCTGACTTCCTGGGCGTCCGACCGCGCGAAACGGACATCATCCCCAGTGAATCGTGCCGCGGGAGCGTTGCGGAACGGTCTCGTGTCACGGACCAGCCAGCGGTGCCGCGTCAGCCAGCCAAATGTCGGCATTGTCAGAGACGCTCGACGGCCCACCGGTGGAGAAGAGGTAAATCCCTGCTGGCCGAATTCGTCGGACACGACCTTGCTTGGCAAACCATCCCTGAACCGGTCCGGATGCGCCCTGCGGTCTGGTGTCAGAACGGTGGCGGCCCGGATTCCGGCTTCGGCGCTGGTGCGGGGTCTGCGTCCGGTGCGGGATACGGCTCCGGTTCGGTGCGGTAGACCCGCTGTTGCGGGCTGGTCCACTCAACCACCCCGGTGGCGGTCCTTGTGACCGTCCAGCCGCCCCGATGTTTCAGCCGGTGGTGATGCCCCCGGCACACAGCCACAAGGTTCCCCGCGGCGGTCGCCCCACCCTCGCCGTACGCCCGCACATGATCAAGATCGCAGGCTCGGGCGGCTTTCCCGCAGCCCGGGAACCGGCACGTCCGATCCCGGGCGCGGACATGCCGGGCAAGCCCAGGCGAGGGGAACCGGCGCCGGCCGACCTCCACCACACTCCCGTCGACCGGGTCGGTCAACAACCGCCGCCAGCTGGCCTGGGCGGCAAGCTCACGGGCCAACCCGGCGGGGATCGGCCCATACCCGACGAGTTCCCCGGGAGCGTCGGTCAGCCCGAGCAGCGTCGGCAGCGGGATGACCACCCCGACCTCGACCCGGACCGGGGGATCATCGTGGAGCCGACCCAACAGAAGGTCGGTCAGGACGTCGGCGCGGCGTTCATCCGCGCTGCGGGCATCACCCGGGGTGGCGGCGTGGCGGGCCAGGGCGTCGATCCGCTGGTAAGCGGCCTGGGCATCCGCTGCGGGCAGCAACGCCCACAGCTCGGCCATCCCGTCCTCGACCGGTTGGATCCGTACCGCGCGTTCCCGGCGGCGTTGGGCGTGGCGGTGCGCGGCGCCGGCGGGGTCGACGGCGAGCACGGCCCGGCGCAGCGCCTGGCGGAACAGGGCATGGCTGCCTCGCCCGCCCCGGGTCAGAATCCTTTCTTCCACGGCTGCGGTGTGGGCGTCGGACAGGACGCCGGTGGCCTCGACGACGGCGCGGACCCGGCGTAGGTCGAGGGTGCCGGCGGCGAGCGCTGTGAGGGTCGCGGGCAGCCGGCGGGTCGCGGTGACCGCGAGGTCGAGCTGGGTGGTCGCGGTACTCGGGGACAGGTCGAGGGCTGCGGCGATCTCGCAGGCGGTGAACTCGCCGGCCCGACCCGGCCCGTCGGTGTCGGTTTCAGCGCGGAGGTCGGCGAACCGAGCCTGGGCGTGGATCATCGTGGCGTCCAGGGCGGCTCGCCGGCGGGTGATCGTGATCATTAGGGTGAGGCAGGCACCCGCGTCCAAGCCTGCGATGTCGAGCCCGGTGACGTCCACACCGGCAGCGTCGAACCCGGTGACGACGGGCTCCGACCCCGACCTGGCCAGGGTTGGCCAGGTCGGGGTCGGGGCACCCACCGCGCGATTCGGACATATATTAAGAATAGCCATCTAATCGGATATTTCCACCCCGCCCGGCGACCACGAATTCGACCTGTTCACCGGCGGGCTGGTGACCGTGAAGCAGGAACTCAGCACGGCTCCGGCCCGGTCAGAACGGAACCGCAGCCCCACAAGGGGCGGCGGCGTGACCCGTGAACGCCAAAGCTCACCGAAATGCAACGGCCTGAAGAAGGCCCGGCAGAGATCGCCAAATGATCCTTTTATCCCGCTGAATCGGGTCGCCCCCGATGCATCAGCAGCTCAACCGAGAGTTAGAGGACGCTCGCCCCAGCCAGCGGCAGGCGTAACTGTCGACCTGATTCCCTCGGACCTCACGGCTGTCCGCTTGGCACGCCCGAAGCTCGGCACCCGCCTCTTCACGCGGTGGATGCGCGGTTGCCGGAGACCGAACATGATCTACGGTTTGCGCAGAAACATCGGCGGTGACCTGAAGTCGGCGAGGGAACGGTCGGTGGACCAGGGAGCGTAGGGCGCCTGCGCGAGCATGCCGAGAGCGATCAACGGGCGGTCGTAGTTCACTCGCCAGCCGGCCCAGTCCCGCCATGCCTGCTCCCGATCGGCCCGGACGGGCAGGCCAGCGGAGGCGAGGCCGTCGACAACCGTCTCCCACTCGTCCCGGGAGATGCTGATCGGGTCTCCCGGCCGCGGATCGGACGGATAGGGAATCTGGAAGAAATCGGCGATGCGACGCAGCGCCAGGTAGCCGGACCGGATGCACAGTTCCGCTTCGACGTCTCGGGATACGTCCAGCACCGCGGCCAGCAGGGCCGCGGAGTCAAGTACCGCGCCAGCGGCGGTGATCCAGGAGTGCTCGGGCTGTGGCGAGCGGAAGAACACCAGGGCCGCGAATGACGTGTGGCTCTCCTCGATGTCGACGAACCACGTCTCCATCTCGCCCCAGGTCGTGGTCAACCGGTCGAACCGCTCAAGCCGCCAGGCCCGGGTGAGCAGGTCGAGGCAGGTGGGAGGGCTACCGGCCCGAACCTCCAGCTTCGCGACCGCAGCCTCTCGCCGGCTGAAAGCAGCGTAGATCACCGGTAGATACGAAATCAACAAGGTGACCAGCAGGAGGCCGATCGAGGCTTCAACGAAGGCGAGCGCGATCGACAGCCCTCCTCGCGGCACGTCGAATCCCAGCGTGAGCAACGAGGACCCGGACATAACGAGCGCGTCACCGAGGCCACGGGCCGGCTCCGCAGCCCACTGGGCGAGGACAAAACCCCCGTAGACCAGCAGCAACCAGGACTGCAGCAGGAACAACAGGGCGAACGGGCCATAGTTGGCGTACACCCGGTCACGCAGGTCGTACGTGGGGGCACGGCCCACCCTAACCTGAAACGCCCACCGCACCAGCACGAAAACGAACCGGCTCAGCCGGGAGGGAACCCCTCGGGGCAGCACAGTCGTGCGCACCGCCGAAAGCACCGTGGCGAGGATGACCACCACACCGGCGAGCACGCTCGCAATCCTTAACACGATCACCATGGGGACCGGAGCAGTATGCCACCGCCGTCAACGATCACGATCCACGGGGTGCGGCTGCGGTTGCTTCACGCCCCTGTTCCCGGTCGCTCGCAGCCCGCATGCACCGTCGTATATGCCTGTCTGGTGGCCGGTGCGAACGCGGAAATGCCGCTGTGGGAGAACGGGAATTCTCCACGCTTCCGTCCACCAGATCGAGGGGGCACTTCGCACGTGCGATGACAGCAGACTCCAGACGCTCGTACGCCGAACTTCGGTCGACGAGCCCGCGTGATCTTTTTGTTGGTCAGGCTACTGCCCGGCTACAGCTCTGTCGACATCCGCCCGCTCCGTAGGCGCCCGGTCCGCCGGTACGGACACGGCAGCCGGCTTCTTTCGTACCGGAAACCACCAGTTCCAGTCGCCGAGCAGTTTCATCATCGCGGGGACCACGATGAGACGGACAATGGTCGCGTCGACCAGGATAGCAGTGGCAAGGCCGACACCGAGCTCCCTGGGCGCGGTGCCCCCGGCAAAGGCGAACGAACCGAAAACAGTGACCATGATAAGCGCGGCAACAGTGATCGTCCGGGCGCTGGCGGCCAACCCGTGGCCAACGGCGCTGGCATTGTCCGCTCCCGCGAGATACCGTTCACGGATGCGGGTGAGAAGAAACACCTCATAGTCCATCGACAGGCCGAAAACAATGGCAAGAAGCAGGACGGGCACGATCGAGTCGATGTAGCCGGGTGCGGAAAAACCGGTCCAGCCCAGCCAGCCCCACTGGAAGATCGCAACAAGGACGCCGTAGGCCGCGCCAACCGAGAGAACATTCATCATGACCGCCTTGAGCGGCAGCAGCACACTTCGGAGCAAAACGATCAAGATGAGATAGGAGAAAACCAGAATAAAGACAATAATTTTCCAGAGGTCCCCGAAGATTGCCCGGTCCATGGCGGCTTCGAACGAGGTCGTACCAGCGATATCCGCGTCCCGGCCACTGATGGCCCGCACCGTGCCGAGCAGCGCACGGGCCTGGTCGGACTCGGGATCGGCGGCGGGGACCACTTCGACGAGATAGTTCCCGGCGAAAGCCATCGGCGGCGTCACTGCGGTGACCCCGTCCAGTGTGCGGACGTCGGCGGCGATCCGGTCAGCCGCGGCCTCGCTTGAAACAACGAGTTCCATCGTTCCCAGCGCACCCGGGCCAGCCAGCTCCGCGAGCCGCTCCGTGGCCAGCCGGACCTCCGCGCCAGGAGGAAGCTGCTCGAGCGCTCCGTTACGGGTGTGGATACCCAGCAACGGGCTTGCCGCGATGAGCAGGACCGCGGCTCCGGCGCTGAGGAAGAGGACGGGCCGACGCATGATCATGTTGGTCCAGCCGACCCAGAAGCGACCGGCGCCATCCGCCATCCGATGCGCCGCTGGCCGGTGTGCCCCTGGCCGCCGCACCGGGCTCCTGCCGACCCGCCGTGGCGGTATCCGGATCCGCGGCCGTTCGATCCAGGGCCCAGCCAGGGCGAGCAGCGCGGGCAGCAGCGTGGTCGTGGCAAGAAGCGCGGCAGCGACAACAATGATCGCCCCAGCCGCCATGGAACGGATCGCGTTCACGTTGACGAGCAAAAGGCTGAGCAGCGAGACGATAACGGTCGCACCGGAGTACACGACCGCCGTGCCCGCGCTCGCGAACGCGCCGCGCAGTGCCTCGCCGCGTTCGACGCCCTCCCGGAGCCGGCCACGGTAGCTGGCAACCACGAACAGGGAGTAGTCGACAGCGACCCCGATCCCCAGCATCGACGCGATGTTGGTCACGTAGACCGAGATCTCGAACGCACCGGCGAGAAGGTAGATCACGGCACCGGTCACGGCAACGGCGACCAAGCCCAGCGCTATCGGGGTCAAGGCGGCCACCAGCGTGCCGAACGCGGCAAAAAGGATGAGCAAAACGAGCGGGAAACTCACCGTCTCCGCCCTTACCGCCTGTTTTTTGGAGATCTCCTGGAAGTTCGACCACATGGCGGCCTCGCCAACCACGCGCGTCGACACACCCGCACGATCGGAAACCAGCGCCCGGCGCAGGCCCGCCGCGAAGTCAAAGATTCTTTTCTGGTCGACGGCACGCATGGGGACAAGCGCGGCACGTCCATCGTCAAAACGCTGGACGGGACCGCCGGAAAGCAGTCCGGGATAGCGGCTGAGCTCAACGCCGACCGCCGCCAGCCTGGCGTCGACAGCAGCGCCGCTCGCGCCCTGGACAAATACGGCAAGCGATTCACCCGCTCGACCGGGAAGTTCCTCCAGTTTTTCTCTTGCCAGCGCCGCCGAACTGCCGGGCACGTCCCAGCCGCTACCGGAAAGGCGACCGGTCTGCATCGCGGCGAACGGGACGGCGACAAGGAAGAGCACGAGCCAGGCCCCGGCGAACGGCAGCCGGCGGCGTGCGACGAAAGCGGCAAGCCCACCGATCATTCTTTCAACACGCCCAGACCGGCCGTCCCCCACAATTCCCCCGTCCAGTCGCCTGGCGCCGCATGTCACGATCGATGCGCCTGGCACGACAAGAAAACAAATGTCCGGCTTGCGGTGCTCCCCTGGGCGCTGTTTAGAGCGACCGGCAATAGGGGCGCGGCGTCGCGGGGCTGGGGCACGCACCTCGCCGAATCGCTCCCCATCCATCGCTGCGC